>JALGWB010000048.1 GCA_025774405.1 bacterium | reverse complement strand
TCCTGCCGAAGGAGGTCAGGGAATCCTACGGTTGAGGCAACATCCAATCGATACTCCTCAGAGTATGCCTTTACCGGAGGAAGCTCTTTAAGAACAGGAACCACCACATATCCATTCGGTGCGATTTCGAAATAACGAGCGAGAACGATTCCGTCTGAAACAATTTCCTCGACATCCACGATCCTTGGTTCAGCATCGCCCGCCCAGGCTCCCCTTTCGTGCACGATGTAGGAGAGCCAGTTCTCGCAAACCTGCCTCATCTCTTCTTCAGTTGCCCTTTCGGCCCATGATAGCTGTGAGCCAAGAAGAGAAAAACAGAATACTGCAAGCAATACCAACAATGAACCCTTCTTCATAACAACCTCCTCTCCACGGTTTTGGGATGGAAAACTGATGCCACCCCTGCCAGAAAGCCACCAAGTTGCGCCCCTTGTCCTGCGCTGGTACGCCCCCTGGGCAAATCTTTCCTCGGTGTATTGCTGCTTCGGATTACGCGGAAAATAATGTAGCCAGTCGAGTCGCGACAACCGAGAGCAGCCATGCCCCGCCCGGTACAGGGCAACATTGCCAGCAACCTTCAACTTGGTGATCTGTTGAAAGCTATGCTGAGTCCACGATGTGCCATCCTGATCCGATGGCGCTCCGAAATATGAGGGCAAAGTTGGATGCGACGGATACGCAGGACCTGCAGGCGGCCGTTGTGCACCGTCCTTCGTTTTCGAGGTATCCCGAACCCCGCCCCATTGTTGCGCGGCTATTCTAGCACACTTCCAGCCCAGGTTCAAGCAAATTCGTATTGATCAGAGGGAATGGGGTTGGCCGAGCTGTTGAGATTGACAAGGTCGGTTAAACCAAATAATCTCTTCCTGAGATGCCTGCCGGCTGGAGACACATTCGATCTTGGCACGCCGAGCAAAAGGGAGGAATGTGCGATGCACCTTTCAGACCTTACATGGCAGGAAGTTTCTGATTACCTCGAAGCTCGCGATGCACTCATATTGCCTGTAGGTATTTGTGAGCAGCACTCGAGGCACCTTCCACTTTCCACAGATACAGTGGTCGCTGAATACATCGCTGAGTTCCTATCAGAGAAAACAGGATTTCTGGTCGCTCCCACCTTCAACTATGGTGTCGGACTCCCTTGCGATAAGGTCTTCCCCGGCTCAACCACCATTGGGTGGCAAGACATGAGAGCCTGTCTTACAGCAATTTTCGACTGGTGGAACTCACAGGGCTTTAAGAAGATCTTCGTCATCACTGCCCACGGCGATCCTTTTCACCTCAAGGCTCTCAGGGAAACCGGACATGAAGGCGTCTTTGTTCTCGATCTTTATGATATTGACCTGACTGACATCCTTGAGAAGCAAAAGACTGTCAAACATGCATGTGAAGCAGAAACCTCGGTCATGCTTTACCTGTTTCCTGAAAGTGTGCGACTGGAGAAGATCGAGGACTTTGAAACTCCAGACGACTTGATGAAGCAATACCTCAGTCACAGTCGGGAAGACGCTGTCCCTGGATCGCCGGGATGCCAGGGTTATCCATCATCAGCAACCAAACAGAAGGGCAAGAGAATCGTTGAGTTGATGAAGCGGCATGCCCTCGCCTGGATCACCCGACACACCACAGACCTGGGGGATACGTGATTTGAAAAGATTGGAGCACCAGGCAGACTACAGCGGATCAATTGAAGATGCAGCCAGGTATGCCAGGGAAATGAAGCGATTTGCCAGGCTTTTCTACCACTCGACCTTCAAGCACATAATGGAGCTCGATATCACCGGCAGGTGCCTTGAAGCTGGCTCCGGGCCGGGTATCCTTGCTGCAATGATTGCCGGGGCAAAGCCATCTACACGGATAGTCTGTGTAGATGTCTCACAAGAGATGGTTGAAGTGGGAAGGCAATACATTGAGGAGCAGGGTCTTGCTGACAGAGTCGAGTTCGTCGTTACTGATGTGAGCGAAGAGGCAGCAATGAGCGCCCTGGGTGAGTTTGATCTTGTTTACTCTACCTACTCGATGCATCATTGGGAAGACCTCAAGCAGGCACTGCGCAATCTGTGGCTATGCGTTAAACCGGGCGGATCTCTCTATCTTTCCGATTTCCGAAGGGTATCCTGGATTCGTTTTATTCCTTTCGGAGGAGGGCTCATTGATTCGATAAAGGCATCGCTTACTCCACCGGAGCTGGAAGCAATTGCTGATGAGGCTCATCTCATCAATTATACCGTGGCATCGTGCTTCCCCTGCAGGCTCTCCCTCACAGCACACAAGGCTCCCTGATGCCGTCTGAGGCCATTCAGGCAGTCGGAATCGAGCGGCATCTCTTGTGACGACCCTGCCAAGCAAGCACCCGTTTACCTTAGTCAGGGGGTTCAATAATCATTATCGGTGAAGTATTGCCCTCAGCGAAATCGTTCCCATTCTCACAGTAGACGGCATACGGGTAAATGCCCGGTATGGGAAACGACTCCAGTCTTCCTGCCCCAGCCTGGCCAATGCCAGCGTTTGGATGAGAACGATGCGGCTTTGATCTCACTTTCACCGAAACCGGCTTGTCCTTGACCTTCAGGACTGCCCTTCCCATTATCTTCCCTTCGCCCACCCCGGGCCCGGCTGTCTCTGCCAACTCGAACAACTCAGGCTTGGGAAGGAAGACGGTTGCCTCGGTGTTGACAGCAATGAAGGTCACCGTCTCACCCTGCTTGACGACTACATAGGGTGGCCAAACCACATTTCTACCAGCGAAACTTATTATTCTTACCTCTGCCACTATAGTCTCCTCCTCTCGGTCAACGTTTCACCTTTATAGTCCACAAGTCCATGCCTGCCTTGCACTTCATTGCGGAACTGGACTTCTCGTATGCCGTTGTTCCTCGAACTTCTCCTTGAGCCTGATGAAGCGCTCATCGGCTCGCAACAATCTCAAGCCTGGATACCGATCCATCACCGCTATAGGGTAGCCCATATCCAGCGACTTCTTAATCCACTCGAGAGCCTCATCTCGCCTGCCAAGCTGCTCACATGTCTCCGCAATTCGGAAAGCAACCAGCGTCGTTGATGGCTCAAGAGCTATCACGCTATCGAGCAAGGCATTTGCTCTCGAATCATCACCCATCATGCTATAGTAGCTTGCGAGATCGGCAAGAATCGACGGATCCCCGGGATTGGCCTCGAGTTCCTTCTCAGCAAGTGAGACTGCAACCTGATAGACTGCATATGCCTTGTCCCGCTGGCCTGGGGTCCAATAGCAGGCTTCCGCATAGTGTGCCCAGACCAGGTAGTCATCATCAGAGATTTCAAGCGCCTTCTGATACATTGCTGCGGCATCGGCATAACGAGCTTCAAAGAAATAGATGGTCCCCAGGTTAGAGTAAATGAAATCACTGGGCTTTATCTCTAACGATCGGGCAAACATCTGCTCAGCCTCCGACCAGCGGTCAAGCTGGAAATAGACAACCCCGAGATTGGTATAGCCAGCTGTTCCGTCAGGTCTGAGTTCTATCATCTTCTGGAGCTGTGGAATGGCGTCCTCGTAGAGCCCATGGGTTATGTTGAGTGCAGCAAGCTCGTGGTACATACGATAGCTTCTCGGAAATGCCTCTATGGCACGCTTGTAAGCCGCCACGGCATCATCAAGTCTGCCAGCTCTGGCGCAGGCACGAGCGAGATCCCGGTTGGCCTCAAAATTAACTGAATCGACGAGCACTGCCTGGTTGAGAATTTCAAGACAGGGCTCAAACTGACCCCTGGTGGAATAGGCAGCAGCAAGTGCAACATAGAAGTCCGGAATCTGGGGATCGAGTGCAATCGCTTTCTCAGATAGATCTATACTTGTCGTAAGGGCTGCCGTATCACCGTCCACCTTGAACTTTTCAAGATAGGACAGAGCAAGCCCTGCATAGGGCAATGGATAAGGAGGGTCATCCTGAATTGATCGTCTGAATGAGACAACAGCGCTGTCAAGCAGCGGCTCACCTCCAAAGGGATGAAGATAGCCCATGCCCAAAAGGTAGTGTTCGTAAGCAGTCGGAACGGTTGTCCTGAGCCCAGTCAGAGAAGCAAGGGCTTCGGGCTTGAGCGGAAGTTGAAGCATCCCTGCTACCTTCACAAGGAGACTATCCTGCCACGTTGAAAGATTAGCAATCGGACCTTCTAGCCTGACTGACGCGAGCTCATTGAAGGTTTGAGTATCGATGAGGCTAAGTGCGAGTAAGCCACCACTTGGGGCTGTCTCAAACCTCCCCTCAATTGTTAGATTGGTACATAGCTCCCGCTGAGCCTGGGCAGCGATTTTGACATTGCGACTTTGGACTTCAGCACAGGGGACAATGTAGAACGATCGGTCGAACGATGCGAGCCTGCTGAGATAACCCACCAGTACGTGAACAAGCCCGTCACAAAAAGCATGTCTCGCGGCGCTATCCTGACTTACATGGAAAGGAAGCACAGCAACATATTTTGTCGGAGGAAGCGGCTTATAGCCAAGGGATTGAAGAAACTGTTGGCGGAGAGTCGGATTGAAACCGATCAGAATTGCGAGCCCGACCACCACAGTAGCTCCAGCGGTTAGAGCGACTCGGCGAAGAGATCCGGATCTGGTGCGGAGGCGTCTCCTCAGTCTCGCTCCGAACGGAAGAGTCTGCCTTACAGCTTCCAGTTCCTCGAGGAGGGCTTCCGCTGAGGCGAAGCGAGCAGACGGATCTTTCTTGAGACATCTTCCGACTATGCGATCGAGTCCATGCGGAAGCTTGCGTACAAGTCGTGATACCGGTTTCGGATCTTCGTGAAGGATCGAGTGGATGATTGCCTGCTCGTTCTCCCCTCTGAAGGGTCGCTCACCCGTCAGCATCTCATAGAGCACTGTACCCAGCGACCAGATATCGGTTCGACCGTCAACCGATCCTCCCTCCGCCTGCTCAGGGGACATATAGACGACTGTGCCAACAATTGTACCTGCTTTGGTGATACTCAATTCCGAAGCGAGCTTTGCCAGCCCGAAGTCCAGCACCTTGACTCGTCCATCATCAGTCAGAAAGACATTGGCAGGCTTTATGTCCCGGTGGACTATCCCTTTGCTATGAGCTGCTTTGAGAGCATTGGCAATCTGGATGGCGATATCGATCGCCTGCTCCGGCCTTATCGGAGCCTCCTTGACACGGCGGTCAAGGGTTTGACCATCGTAGCAGGCCATCACGAGAAAAGTATTCCCAGCCAGAGTCTCATCAATCTCATAGATGGTGCAGATGTTGGGATGGTCGAGTTTGGAGACAGCCTGAGCTTCACGTATGAAGCGTTGTTTGGCCTCGGGGCTTGAGGTCAGGTGAGGCGGGAGAAATTTCAAGGCAACTCGCCGCCTAAGCCTGATATCGAATGCTTCAAAGATGACACCCATACCGCCTTTGCCGAGCTGGGCAATGATGCGATATTTACCAGCGACTATGTCTCCGACTGACGGTATGCTGGTTAGGGGTTGTGAATCCCGTGCACGTGTCGGGACATCCTTTTCGTCTGACACAAGCAGTTTTGATCCGCAGGCGTTACAGAAGCGACTTGTTGGCGGATTCTCCGAATCGCATCTCGGACACTTCATCGTGGCTCACTCCCTTCCACAGTGATAGCCACACCCGAGGTGAGTGAGCAAAAGGATCTATTGTCAACCTGGCATCACCTGATGGCAATATCCCTTTTGATCCCGATGGAGCAGATGAAGTAGGTGGCGGCGCTTTCCAACCCTTGGGGACAGTCACTTTGTATCGGTGCGGATTGACACCTCAGATGAGGCATTGGCTATCCTTCGCCAGTAGGACTATATAGCCCTTGATTCCGGTTTTGCGACACCGGCAGTTTCGTCGCAGCCCAATACGTCTTCACTAAAGCTTACAACTGCCCTGCAACCGGAGCAACTTCCACGATGTCTTCGCCAGGTTGCTCACCCTGTCTACAACAATAATAGACACACGTAGACTCACAAGTCAACTGGACAATAGGGATATTCTCCCTGGTCATCCTTCCCTCACAAAAAGCCGTCTGCTCTTATCTTATGAGCACGAGCCTTTGAGTTCTTGTGTAGCCAGCTGATTCCAGCCTGAGGAAATATATACCTGGAGTGATGTGATGACCCCAAGCATCGGTCCCATCCAAGACAATCTCATGCTTTCCTGCCGGCTTCACCGTATCAGACAGGAGTTTTACCTCTCGACCGAGAGCATCATAGACGGCAAGCCTAACCCGCTGGTCAAGAGGAATCTCAAACGATATCGAGGTCTTGCCGGTAAACGGATTGGGATTGCTCGCACCCAACTTGAACTTCGGCGGCTCGTAACCTCTGCCTGCCCCAGCACATGACTCGCTCACCCAGAGCAGATAGTCCTCAGATTCGCCATCTTCAAATTGCCCTTCGCCGTTCCAGTCTGCTCCGACAGGCGTTGAAGTAATAGTGAACCTCGTCCAGACGTAGCCGCTATCAGGTCCGATCACGAATGATGGTGGATTCAGAGCAGACAGTGGCTGGTTGAATCCAGGAGGAATGACGAAATCAAGAAGGACACGTTCAGGCACTGGACTTGTCCCACATGAATCCTGCCCTCCCCAGACACCATCACGATTCCAATCAAAGAGGACATTGATGTAGCCAGGACCAGCAGGATTCCCGCTGTGATGCACTTCGATATCGACATCGATTCCCCAAACGGCCGACTTACACGTGTCCTGCATCGGGTAGCCTGTGAAATTAGGGCATGGAACCACAGTTCCTCCACTGATTGTGTAAGGCTCCGGAAACATGAGCCCCGCATCGCCATCCTGGAAGCATTCATCAGCATCATAGGGTGGGAAGTTTGGGCACTGTCCAGCATTGCCTTCAAATTCATAGTCCTCCTGTGGGCCGAAGAATGTCCACCGGGGAGGCAGCGTTGCGGGCTATTCGCTACACCGTCTCGTGGAATCACTCTGACGCACCTAACGACATTGCTATTTTATCAGAATCACTGACACGATTCAATCAAAAAGGGTGGTGAAGCGGGGAATGGGTGGAGACATGGTGACCCACCTGGGGTGGTGAGAATTGGGTGTCTTGGGGATGTGAGTTGGAAGGCAGTACAGGAGCTAGCAACAACCACTACAAGGCTACTCCTATTTGCCAAGGCAGACCAGGATACCCAGCCAAAGGTGATAGAACCCGGTGAGGAAGTTCACATTGAGCCAGACACCAGTGAGCACTGCACAGTTTACCTGCCTCCCGAACCACAAAGCCAATCACAAATGCTACTATGGCTGTAGCCAACCAACTCAAACCCGACCCTCTCATCCGAACATGACCTCAGTACAGACGCCTCGACGGCCAGGGCTCCCGCTTCTCATACCATGACCTGAATCGAGAAGCCGCTCGCCAACTCTTCGGATTCGCCTTACAAGCCACCTCAAAAGCCTCGAGTGCCACATCATACCTGCCCAGCTGATGCAAACACTCCGCTATGTCAAACGTCGCCTCCCCAGCCCGATAACTCCCAGGAAACTCCTCCAGATACCGACGATAGTACTTCAAGGCCTCCTCGTACTGCTCTTTTTGCCGCAGGCACGCCGCATACGTGTACAGACTATACCCGTAGTAGTGGGAGTCGGAATAGGAATCTATTATCTCCCTCAGAGCATCAATGCAACTATCACTCACACATTCACCAAAGTACTTCATAGCGTCCTTTGCCTTGCGAAATACCTTCCAGGCTTCCTCATCCCTCGGGCTCCTTTCTACCACTTCCACCCAAGCAACCTCTGAGGCTGTCCCTGCTTCTGTGAAGGCTGTATCACTCGGACTGAAGTAGGCACAAGAGATACCCCAGCGTCCTGGCACTGCAAAGACAAGCTCAAAAGATCCCCAGTATGTCATCTCCAACACCGCCTCCAGTGTATCTCCAGGACAAGGATACTTGCCATTCCGGGGGTCGTAACTCATCGTGAGGTCATGTAATTAGACGGAGCATTGGTTATAGCCGGACAAGTCGCCACCACACATAGAGAGCAAAACTTAGTGAAGACGAAGAGCACCAGGAGACGATGAGCTATTCCCATATGCTCACCATACTGTAAATTCGTGCCAGGTGGCTATAACAAAGTCATGATCACCCCGAGGTTTGACATAAATGACTATACGATATTCGCCTTTCCCCAAAGCTGATATGGGTAATGTCACTTCGAAGTTACCATTATCCTCCAAGGCCACGTCTCTGGACTCATATTGGGTTCCTTGATATTGGGTGGGTGGAACAGTGCCCTTATAGAACACCACACGCATCGAGCTGACTCCAGGCGCACGCCCGGACAGGGATACATACGTTGGCCCTTCGAATGCCACATCGACACGCGTAGGGTTGAGATACACTAGCCGTCGGATAAAGCCAATGATACCGACGTAGTGTCCTGCTGAATCGATGCCAGTACTAGCGACGATGTGGGTGTACCCAGTATCCCAAAGCTCCCTTACAAATGCTGGATTGGCCAAGAGTTTGTCACCGATCTCATCTGGTGAGGCAGCGATGCACAAAAAGAAAGTTTTGTTCCAATCTGGCACATAGTGACTAAGCTCAACGGGCAGGACCGAATCCAGTTCACCAGCGGCGTGCTCCTGCAAAATCTCTGCGATGCAACGCTCAATAGTACACGATAGGATTAGATCCTCTGAGAGGGCTGGTAGCTGTCTATTCTCCCTCTCCTTTAGCATCCTCGCGCTGAGGGTATTCGCTTCTGATGACAGTTGCACTGCTGTAACCTGCGTCCCAAGAAGACCGGGAGGGAACAATAAGAGGATGAGGATGCTAAGAAGAGAAAGAGGTTTCGGATTCATTAACCCCATCGCCATCTGGTCACCCCGGCAGCTCACCAATGCCTATATACAGCATCTGGCGCTCACATGTCCAGATGAATTTCATCTGGCTTCGGGAATACGAAGAGACCAGGTGACCCCTCCAGAAGGCTAGTCAAGGTAGTATGTATGGGGGAGAAGACAAGGATGCAACTTGCGAGCCTGATCTAAAAGACTCAAGCACCAAGGAGGAGGTCTGTTCATGGTTAAACTGAGAAGAGTTGGCGTGCTCTCGGTAGGTAAGATCTGTGGCATTCTCGGGGTGATTATAGGTCTCATTGTCGGGGTCGGCTATGCTATTGCCTTCGCAATCGCCGGAGCGGTCTCCGGTAACGTGCCTTTCGGAGGGCTCTTGGGGGCTTTCGCTATCGTAGCCTTCCCGGTCATGTACGGAGTTATTGGTTTTCTCGGTGGTGTTATTGACGCCTTTCTCTACAACATCATTGCAGGCTGGATAGGTGGCATTGAACTCCACTTCGAGGAACAAACCCAGGCCGGCTCAATCACGGTAACGCCTCAGACCTAACGACTCCGCCCGAGGTCGCGCAGATTTGCTGAAGGTGGTCAACCGAGCGGGACGAAGGAGAGGCTGAACAGGTGTCGTAAACCGATTTTGATTGACATCAGCGGAATCAACCAATATCGGCTTACCGCGTTTCTGTGCACCAAATACAGAAATGCGGCGGCGTCTTACTCTCCCACCCCGTTACCAGGGCAGTACCATCCGCGCTAGAGGGCTTAACTTCCGTGTTCGGAATCACAAGGCAGTTGATATTGGCTAGCCCATGTGCTATGGAACAGGTATGAGGATCGAGAAGACACTCCAGATTCTCAGAGATCTTGAGACAAGAGGAATTATCGAGAAATATGCTATCGGTGGAGCCATGGCATGTATCGCCTATGTCGAACCATTTGTCACCTATGATCTGGATGTTTTCATTCTCTTGCCCCCTCAGAAAGGTAAGATCGCCTTGCTCACCCCGATTTACAACTACCTACGTGGCAGAGGATACTCAGTTGTTAAAGAACACGTTATGATCGTGGATGTACCTGTACAATTCATACCTGCCTATAACAGACTCACTGAAGAAGCCGTCAAGAAAGCGATCAAGGTCAAGTACAAGAACACTGAGATGCCCATTTTTCGCATCGAGCACTTGCTTGCTATAATGATACAAACTAACCGTCCCAAGGACCGGGAAAGAATAGTGCGGGTGCTTGACCAAGCCGAGGTAGATGCCGATTATTTGATGGACATTCTCAGACGACATAGATTGCTGAAAAGGTGGGACAATTTCAAGAGAAGGATTCATGAGAAGTAAGAAGGCAGTACGGAAGACTGTTGCCAAGTTGCGAACCGCCAAACTACGAAGACGCCGGGAGCTTGCAGGGCTTCCGTTGGAGGAAAAGTACGAAATCGTTTCACGTTTGCAGAAGATTAGCCGAGAAATACAGGAGATTGCAAAATCCAGGAAGAAACCACGAACCTGATCGGAGACGGAAACACAACCGAATAGTGACCGCCAGCCCCACCATGCGACAGAGTCTTGGCATGACTCACATCACCCTAACGCCACGAGCCTTGGTCACTCGGTGCGTTCAAGCACCGCAACACATATCTTACCAACTCGGTGGATAGAATATGCTATCCTCGTCCCGTCAGGTGACCAGACTG
>JALGWB010000047.1 GCA_025774405.1 bacterium | reverse complement strand
ACACTTGAGCATCAACATGAGTCCGTCAAAGCTGCCTGGATAACCCGCTGGGCTTTCAGGACCGAGGGTGATCTAAGAAGAATCTTTGATGAGCTCAAACAAGCAGGTGTCAACCTCGTGTTCTTTCAGGTGCGCGGTTCCTGTGATGCGCTTTATAGATCTGCTTATGAGCCGTGGTCTGCTGTTCTGACAGGAACGCTTGGCAAGAATCCTGGATGGGATCCACTTGCCAAGGCGATTGAGCAGGGAAGAAGGTTGGGGATCGAAGTTCATGTCTGGATAAATGTGTTTCCGGCATGGCATGTTTCAACCAAAGGCAGCCCACCGCCGAGGTCACTGCCCCTTCATATCATGCATGTTCAGCCAGGCTGGCTTGCACGTGAAAGATCAGGTCAGGTGATGTCCCTGAAGAAGGATGAGAACAGACACAATTATGTCTTCCTGAGCCCGACTCATCCCAGCGTTCATGAGCATATTCTCAAAGTCATCGAGGATTTAGTAAGCAAGTATGATATCGATGGGCTCCATCTCGACTATGTTCGCTTTCCCGATTCATCATACTCGTATGACCATGCCAGCCGATCAGCCTACCGCCAGGCTCTCGAGGATACAAGCATCTCGTTCGCTGATTGGAGGCGTAGCAAACTAACGGAGTTTGTAGGATCAATCGCCTATACCGCACGTCTGATTCGACCCGGCATCAGGGTTTCAGCCGCCGTCTGGCAGATACTTGAGCGTGGACGTGACTACTATCTCCAGGATGCGGTTGAGTGGGTGGGACGTGGCTATCTCGACTTCATAGCTCCGATGCTTTATACGACAGACAACGAAGCCTTCGAGCAGAGGCTCGATGCCTATCTTGAGCGCGTTCCATCGAAGAAACTTCTGGCTGGTATTGGTGCTTATCTAGATGGTTTCAATGATAGTATCTTCGTTCGTCAGATCGAGATCGCCGAGGCGAGGGGTACGTTAGGGATTTCAGTCTTTAACAGTGACTATGCCCTTCGCTACAAGCAATATCTCCAGGGAAAGTAGTCTCTGCTGGAGGTCAAGGTGTCCTCCCGAAAAGCAACTCTGTGCGTAGATGGTGGCGCTTCGAGGGCGAGGGCAATGCTTGTCTGTGAATCCGAGCGCCTTTTCAGCTATATGCATCTGGGGCTCAACCCAAGACTCTTATCTGCTCGAGAGTTTGAAAGAAGGCTTGAGAATCTCATCCTGCCTCTGCTCCGGAAAATACGTCCTCAGCCCGAGACCATAAAGGCTACACTTGCCCTGGCGGGTGCCGGCTCGAGAGAGATGAGAGTCCATTGTGGCAAACTTGCAAGAGATGCGCTTGGCAGGTCAGGTGCAACGGTCAAAGTGAGAATTATGGCTGATGTTGATGTTCTTGTTGAGGCTCTGCTTGAGGGCGAAGACGGTATAGTGATTGTTGCTGGAACTGGAAGTGTCTGTGTTGGAGTAAGGCACGAGAGTGGTGGTTTACAGAAGGTGAGGGTGGGTGGTTGGGGCAGCTCTTTCGATCTTGGATGCGGCTTGGGGGTGGGACAACGGGCTTTACGCCAGGCTTTATGGGAAATCGATGCCGAGAGGCCTTCCAGGTTGACCTTGATGATACTCGACTACTACAAGTGCAAGCCTCATGAACTATCTCAAGTTGTATCTGGGTGGGATGTCCGAAAGATTGCCGAAGCAGCAATGGTTGTCGCTGAGGCGTACAGTCTGGGTAGTCGATCCGCGAGGGAAATCTGGCGCAGCACTGCCACTGAAATTACCAGTCTCATTTGTGTAGTCCACGCCAAGACCAAACTGCCCGGCGAATTTCCTATCTATGCAACTGGAGGGCTCTTTCAGGATAGGCCACTTGTGCGTCTTGTCAGGAGGGAACTCAGGAAGATGCTGCCACGGGCAACCTTCAGCATAGTAAAAGAGCCTATGCTAAAATTGATCTACGAGCTTACTGCCTAGGTCGGGCGGAAGAGGGG
The DNA here is from genome assembly GCA_025774405.1 of bacterium. Taxonomy (GTDB): domain Bacteria; phylum Arandabacterota; class Arandabacteria; order Arandabacterales; family Arandabacteraceae; genus JALGWB01. The sequence goes on along the minus strand of JALGWB010000047.1, from coordinate 8,654 downwards.
AATGACACCGACTGCCCAGTCCTGTACGTCGGAAAAGCATCCTGGGAATTCCTTAATCTTGATGAGACGAAGGCGACACGTCACCACGCATTTAGGGGCAAGGGCTCAGGGCGGTGTGTGGCGAGATGAGCCAGGCTCGTGGCTGTTTCAACTTCTTTCAAGGTTTGCCTAACCGCACCGGCCCTTGACTGAAGCTCCGAACTTCCTTTATGCTGGGAAGCTGAGGCGCAACAGCGTCCAGAGAGGGGATGGGTAGAAGTTGAGACAAGCAATCGGTCAGGCTGGAGGAGCAGGAGCATGCCACTTGATGATGAAAAGCGGAGGCAAATAGAGCAAATCTTTAGAAGGTTTTTACTAAATCGTGTCAAGACGGTCAGGAGATTGAAGCTGGGTGACTTAGACATTAATCCATTTCTTATTAGAATCCTCTCGCATGAATTAGGTCTCGATAATTCAGGGGCAATTGTGAGGTGGCTTGTAGGTCAAAGACTCGAAAGAGGAACTGTGACATCATTCGGTATTGCTTTACAGGACAGTGCCAGGGTATTCTCTGAAGGCACTGGCTTCGAAGGGGCCGATATTCTGAAGACTAAGGAGGGAAGGCATCACCATATTCAAGTCAAGAGTGGTCCAAATACAATTCCAAAGGATTTGGGAGTAAGAATAGCTCAACTTTTGCGCTCTGCCCAAAGACGCAACCGTGGTTCATTGGCACTTTATGGCATGTGTTATGGCAGTAAGGCACGGGTGAGCAGTATCGTCAAAAAATATGTGCAAAGAGAAGGCGGGGTTGACTGGATTTCCGGAAGGGAATTCTGGGAGTTTATCTCTGATGACCCCCAATGTATGGAGGAGATTTACGAAATTGCTGCTCATATAGGTAGAACATTTAAGGATCCGAAAGGACAGTCTCTTTGCGAGGTCATTGAGGCCAAGATAGAGCAGTTAACGAAGGAATTCGAGAAGATTTATGGAAAAAGTGGGAGTAGTATGTGGAGGAAGTTATTAGAAGACAACTCATGAGGCAATAGTATGAAATTTGTTGAAAAGAGCTTTCCGCTCCAATATCTCAATCCTGTGGCGATGGCAGAGGGGAATGCCAAGAGACCTGTCTACCAGATGCATAAGTGGTGGGCACGGCGGTTGGGTAGTGTGTTTCGTATGATAATTCTGTCTGCTTTCAGTGATGCAAAAGAATCGGATGACGATATTTGGTATAAGTTCTGCAATGGCACAAGCCTTAACGGCGCTGTCGTGCTTGACCCATTCATGGGCGGTGGAACGACTATCGTTGAAGCACTTCGACTAGGTTGCAAAGTGGTCGGGGTTGACATCAACCCCGTGGCTTGGTTCACAACTAAGAAGGAGATCGAGCCCGTTGATTTGAGGGATTTGGACAACGCTTTTCACACGCTTGGGAAGACTGTAGGGGAGTGGATCAAACAGTACTACCGCACAAGATGCCCTCAGGGTCATGACGCGGATGTTATGTACTTCTTCTGGGTGAAGATCGCGAAATGTAGGTCTTGCGGTGCCTACGTTAGGCTGTTTCCGAACTACGAGCTATCACGAAGAGACCGCGCTAATGTCGCTTTCTGCCCTCGTTGCTCACAAGTTATCGAGACGGCGGGGTATGATCCAAAGACAAAGTGCCAAGAGTGTGGCGAAACATTCGATCCCCGGAGAGGAATATGCGGCAGAGGGATATTCCGTTGTCCTGAGTGCAATACACAACAGCGAATTTTGGAAGCTATAAGTGAAAACGGTGGGAGGTTAGAGACAGAATTACATGCTTTAGAAGGTTACTGTCCGATCTGTGGAAGGTTTTTTAAACGGGTAGATTCGGAAGACATCAGACTGTGGGAGAAAGCAAAAAGGGAATATCACCGCTGTGAAGATAACTTGCTCATTCCTCATCAGAAAATCCCGACGGCGGGTAGAAGCGATCCTCGCCCTGTAAATCACGGTTACACCCATTTCCAGACTATGTTCAATGAACGTCAGCTATTGTGTTTATCTCGCCTTTTAGAGGGAATACTGAAAATTCCTGATAGGAATATTCGGGAGCTAATGCTTATCGCTTTTTCGGATTGTCTGGATGCCAACAATATGTTTTGCAAGTATGAAATCCAGTGGCATAAAATTTCTGTCTTCTTTGGGTTGCATGCCTACCATCCCATTGAACGCCCGACCGAGAACAATATCTGGGGCACTAGGTATGGGCGAGGCACGTTTGTTAAATGCTTCGAAAAGGTACGACGAGCCAAAGTATATTGCAAAAAACCTTCCGAACGCTTGCCCAGAAGCGGCGGTAGTAAGCGCTTCAGCAAGCATACTGGCAACGAATGCATTGAGGGGAATATCGTGCACAGCTTTGATGAACTTAAGCGAGTTAGTCGCGCAGCCTTGCTACGGTGTGGTACTGGGGAGGACTTATCCTTCATACCGGATAAGTCCGTGGATGCGGTTATTACAGATCCTCCTTACTTTGATAATATTCAGTATTCTGAACTTGCTGATTTCTTCTACGTTTGGTTAAGGCTTGGACTCAGAAATTTATATCCGTGGTTTGGTCCTGAACTTTCCAGCCGTCCGAATGAGATTGTACAAAACGATAAGGTGAGGAAGACCATTGAATTCTTTAATGAAGGCTTGACAAGGGTATTTACCGAGTGTCATCGCGTTCTTAAAGATGAAGGGCTTCTAATTTTCACATTTCACCACAACAAACTTTGGGCTTGGGAAAGTATTGCAAAGATTCTGCTTGATTCAGGGTTCTATATCTCAGCAACTCCCATCGTGAGATCGGAGGGCAAGAGCGGATTTCACTCAAGCAAAGGCAATATTCGATATGATTGTGTTTTAGTTTGTCGCAGAAGACCAAGTGAATGGGAAGATGGTAGTTGGTCGTCTCTGAAGGAACGTATTTTGAGGCACACTATTTTATGGACGCGAAGGACTCTTCAATCAGGGATGTTGGTTACCGAGGCAGATGTTTTTACTATAATAATGGGAAAAACGGTTGAATATTACACAAAGGCATTTCCTAACATAAAATATTACAATCAACCGGTAACCCTTGCGGAAGCTCTAAATGAAATGAAGGACTTTGCCAACTATGTAACAGAAACTTCTCGAGCTGGCCAGTCACCATTGCCTAAGTCTCATGTCAAGAAAGCAGAGCAACTTAGATTGTTTATAAGAGAATCAAGAGAAAAGTACGAAGCGAGAGGACATATGCAATAAGGTGAACCCCTGCTCCCCACCTAGTCAAGCGGACCGGCAGAAAGTAAACGGGGCAGGTGTTACGACTAAAAGCTTTAATAGCATACCGATCATTTTATGTTGTCCAGACAGGTCGGAAGGACACTTTTAAGGAGTCTGAAAGAGCCACTAATTAGGGGCATTGCGGGCGCGATTATCTGAACGCGGACCGTATTGCAAACTAATGGGGTCTACAACGCCAGGGCTGGGTGGCTTATGGGGTTCTCTGTAGGCCCAACGCAAACGCCAGAGGTTCATCACAATCTGGATAAGCGCGGCTCACTCCATAGCTCGGATACTACCTAGACAATGAGTTTGCCGTCCTTTATGATTTCCTTGCCATCGATTATGAGGGTTGGCTTCTTTATGATGAGATCAAGGTGGCTGGGAACTGAAACCTTACCACCCATGCTGATATTGTCACCGAGGGCAATGTGTACTGTTCCCATCACTTTCTCATCCTCAAGCACACTTCCGCATAGTATAGCCTTATCATTTGTGCCGATGCCGAGCTCGGCTATGTTTCTTGCTTCTTTGCCAAAACGATCAACGAGTTCCCTAAGTGCTTTAGCTTCCTCGCCACCTGTTATCTCGGTTGCAAAGCCGTCAACAACCTTTATCGTTATTGGTTCTTTTATAACTCCAACACCTGCGCAGGAGCCATCAGCCACGAACTTACCATTGACGGTTCCCTCAACGGGTGCAAGATAGGCTTCACCGGCCGGTAAGTTTGTGGAAGATCCTGGCTCCGTCACAATGCCCGTATCTTGCTTACACTCTCGACCCTCAAGCGACATAGTGATATCAGTACCGAGTTCAGTGATAACCCTCGCCTGCTTGGCACCTTCTATTGCTGCTGCCAGCTGTTTGGTTCTCGCCTCGATTTGCTTATAGTCCGCTGTCAGGGTTCGCTTCATGGTATCAAGGGTGATGCTGGGCAGAGTTGCACCACGGGCTCCATTGGCACACGCCTGACGACGGGCATCGGTGTGGGTGAGTGACTTACTCGTCGGTATCATAAAAACGTCGCAGGCCTTGAGCAGGGCAGCAACTGCCTTCGGGGGTTCCTCTCCGTTGGTTGATCTGGGAATTATCTCGCAGAGAATGGCATCTGTACCGAGATCGCATCCTGCTAGCCAGAATGCTTTCCCGATCTCCCTTAAGGGCTCATCAACTATGACAACGACATTTTCCCCTTTCTTAACACCCGCACAATCGGCAAGGGCTGTACGTGCTGCTTCGAGCAACTCATTCATTGCAGGTTCCTCCTACTGTCTCGGCTTTAGCGCTACGTATATTACTCCAAGTGCTGCCAGTGCGAATAGGGCAAGCGAAAGTATGCTGCTGTTGAAGCTCAGAAGCGGTAGCTTCATTCCACCGACAATGAGAAATGCTGTTATGATGCCCATGATGGCTTCCCCGGCAATCAGTCCTGAGCCGAAAAGGATGCCACGGTGAACAGTGGCTTCCTCAGCCCCGCTGGGCCGGGCAATCCTTCTCGTGATGTGATTTATTATACCGCCTATGAGTATCGGGACCGACAGCCCAAGCGGTAGATAGATTCCAACGGCAACCGGCATAACGTGTGCCCGGAACTTCACATTCCTCGATCGCAGGATCTCATCTATGATAATGAGAGCAATGCCAATGGCGATACCGATCTTGACCATGATCCATGGCATCGCACTCTTGGTGAACATTGCCCTTGCAATGCTTGCAAAGAGATTTGCCTGTGGAGCTGGAAGCTCTTCAGAGCCTATCCCATAGGCTTTCTGAAGCACAACAAGGACGGGTGCAATGACGAAGGCTGGTATAGTGACGCCCAGGATCTGACCGAATTGTTGCCGCTTTGGCGTTGCTCCAACAAGATAACCTGTCTTGAGATCCTGAGATATGTCACCAGCGGTTGCGGCAGCACAGCAAACAACGCCTGCAACTCCCAGAACTGCGAGGATTCCAGCCTCACCGCGCATACCTGCAAGCAACAGGAGAGCTGATGCGAAAAGGATGGTGCAGATTGTCATGCCCGATATGGGATTGTTGGAGCTTCCAACAAGCCCAACGATATAGCTTGAGACTGCAACAAAGAAAAAGCCAGCAAGGACCATCGAGACTGTCGAGACAAGGCTGATTCCAACAGTTGGTGTGAGCTGAACATAAATCAAGAAGACCGCTACCACGGTAGCGATGGTGAGACCGAGGACTATCTTTTGCTTGAGGTCCTCATCGGTTCTCAAAATCGATCCCACACCTTCATGCTCTCGCCCTAAAACAGCATCTCGTAGTCCCTTGCCTATCCCCTTCCTTATCTTTACGATCGACCAGAGCCCACCGACAATCATAGCGCCCACACCCATATAGCGAATCTGGGTGCTCCAGACAGTTGTAACCTGGTCAACGAGTGTCGTCCCCTCTGGAAGTCCATGGATAGCACCATAGATCGGGATACCTATCAGCCAGCCGATAGCGCCTCCAATGAAAACCAGCACCCCGATGTTCATACCCACGATGTAGCCGATGCCGAGAAGGAGCACTGACATGTCACTTCCGAAGTAGACAGCTGTTCGCCCATAAGCCCATGCTCCCTCAACTGCCCCTTTAACCACTCCAAGAGCTGATACCAGCAACTTGAATATTGCACCGATCCCGATTGCTGAGAAGATGTAGGCAACGCCACTTCCCTTCTTCTCGCCGACCTCGAGCACCTCAGCACATGCCAACCCTTCGGGGTATATAAGCTCTTTCTCCTCGATGATGAGTGTGCGCCTCAGAGGTATCATGAAGAGCACGCCCAGCAAGCCGCCGGTGATTGCAATTATCGTGACCGTCCAGAAGTGGAATTCCTGCCAAACCCCGGCGATCACGAGTGCAGGAATGGTAAAAATTATACCCGCAGCGAGGGACTCTCCAGCAGAGGCAATTGTCTGAACGATGTTGTTTTCGAGTATGGTCCCCCTGCGAAGCATGCCCCTCAGGACACCCATGGATATAACTGCTGCTGGTATCGAGGCTGTAACTGTCATTCCAGCATAAAGTCCTGCATACGTGTTGGCAGCCGTCATGATGATGCCGAGAACAACGCCAAGTACGACTGATGCAACTGTGAGCTCAGGAATTGCCGCTTCAGGTGGCACAAATGGTTTAAACCTGGCCATGGCTTCCCCCCTGGAATTCGACTATGAGCCGAGTTGCTGTGGCTCCGAGTTCAGAACTGAAGATTGCCATCCGAATCAGGATCCGAGCTTGTTGGTGAGTACCTTACCAAGTCGTTTGATTCCTTCACGAATCATCTCAGGTCGAGCATTTGAGAAGTTAAGTCGCATGGTATTGCGTCCGCTCTCGTCGGGGAAGAAAACCGATCCGGGCACAAAGGCCACCTTCTGCTCAGTCGCCTCCTCAAGGAGTTGCCATGCATCGATCGATTGAGGCATCTCCACCCACATGAAAAGACCGCCCTCGGGTCTTGTCCATCTAATCGTGGTCGGAAAATGCTCCTCCATCGAATCGGTCATTATGTGGCGTCTCTGGCCATATACCTTGCGAATCTCCCTGGCGTGAGCTCTGAGAATGCCCCGCTTCACGATGTCATGAGTGATCATCTGAATGAGAGTACTGGTGTGGAGGTCTGTAGCCTGCTTTGCCTGAACGAGCTTCTTGACTATCTTCTGGGGGGCAACCACCCAGCCAAGTCTGATACCAGGAGCCAGGATTTTGGAGAAGGTGCTAAGATACAGCACATTCTCCTTATGCAGCGTAATTATTGGGGTGATGTCTTCACCTTCAAACCGCAATTCACCGTAAGGGTCATCTTCGATTATAGGGACCCCCCATTTAGCGGCTATCTTTACAAGCCTGATGCGCCTCTCGAAGGTAAGGGTAACCCCCATAGGATTATGAAAGTTGGGAAGTACGTAGATGAACTTTGGCTTTTCCTTCTTAAGCACATCCTCGAGCATATCGACCTGCATGCCGTCATCATCGACAGGTATGCCAATTATGCGCGGCTCATAGACCTTGAAAGCCTGAAGCGCACCTAAGTAGGTTGGCTTACCTGTGATTATGGTATCTCCCTTGTCGATGAAGATGCGACCAATGAGGTCAAGTGCCTGCTGTGAACCGTTGGTGAGTAAGATGTTTTCAGGCTCGCAGGGGACATGGTACTTCTGCATTCTTTCAACCAGTGCTTCCTTGAGTGGTATGAAGCCTTCGGTTGGACTGTATTGAAGCGCCTGCGCGCCTGCGGTTCTTAGCACGTGAACACAGGCCTCTTCGAACTCGCGCACAGGAAAGAGCTCTGGTGCCGGGAGTCCGCCAGCAAATGAGATGACATCAGGCATCTGGGTGAACTTGAGTATCTCTCTAATGATTGAAGAGGACATTGCCGAGCATCTTTCACAGAAAAGTTGATCCCAGTGCGTCGTAACATCGGTTGTGACAGGCTCAACCTTACCCTTCAGTTCCACGCTACAACCTCCTCGTAATGTTGATCACAATTGTTTGATAGCCGAATACAGCATAGCCAAAATCAGCCAAACGTCAAGCGGAAACCCTGCAGAGCTCAGCCTATTGAGGATAGCTACGAGACAGCGATCCTATAGATCAGTCGGAGTGGGCCGTTGATTAGCTCTGTGAAAGCCTCACTGTGTCACCCTCTGGAGGATAACGGTGCTGTTTCTCGAGAGGACGTGTTGGCTTGCGGATCATGCAGAGGTGTTTCGAGGTAGGTCGCCCGTCCGGGCAGATAAGCATAAAGACAAACGAAGCTTGACAAATGGAAAGTCCATTTCTATAATATCTAAAGTCGTACTTGTTTCAGCCGATCCAAAATTGAGGAGGCTTGGCTATGGTGCAGGTAGCAGTAAATGAGTACGTAGTCAGGATTGAGAATTGCATTCCGAAGATGATCAAAGCTCTCCGGTGGACAGTGCCACGCCACCTAATGGGAGTCAATCTGAGCTTCTTTCAAGGGCTCGTCCTTTTAGCGCTCAAGGAGGGCAGGCGTGGCCTAAAGATGAGTCAGATTGGAGATGAGACAGGTATTAAGCCGACCACGCTGACTCAAGTGGTGGACAGTCTTGAGAAGAACAGGTTCGTTGAGCGGCAGAGGACCCCGAAGGACCGGCGTGTGTGTCTAGTACATCTGACACGTAAGGGAAAGCGGCTGTTGAAGCAGATCGAGCAGCACCGCAAGAAATTGATAACCCAAGTCATTGAATCTCTTGATCCCGACGAAATTGAGAACCTCGTATGTGCGTTTGAGAAAGTAACGTCGATACTGTTGGAAAAGGTTCAGAAGTCGAGTCGTCCTTGAGAACTGCCCAGCAGCCAAATGTAGCGGAGGGGGAATCTTTACAATGGTAAGAAGATCTTCTGTGATTGTTCTGGTTCTT
>JALGWB010000046.1 GCA_025774405.1 bacterium | reverse complement strand
CAAACTCATTCGCAACGAGTCTCTCAATGTTTGTGATTCGTTTCCTCAGAACACAGGTTTGACGGTTAGCACAGAGCCGTCTTCTAAACATGCACTCTGCGAGTTGAATCTTCCCCTGAAAGATTCTGATGAGATCTGCCAGGCGGATGGTATCGGGGCTGACCTTCAGAGAGACGCCACCGGCGACGCCCTCCTTGGAAACGATAATTCCATGCCTTGCCAGTGCCACGAGGATCCGCCGCAGGAATTGAAGCGGAATGCTTTCCTGCTCGGCTATTTGCCTCGAAGGTACAAAGCCCTTGCTATGTCGAGCCAGGTTCATGACTGCCCTTATGGCATAGTCAGATTCTTTGGTCAAAAGCTTCATACTAAACTTATACCATTTCACTCATAGTTTGTCAATGGGGTCGGAGCCAAAAACGTGCAAATGCACCCTCGATTGGTGTAATATAATGTGTGGATTTCAAGTTGTTGGGGCAGAATAAGATAGGGTTGTGCACGTTTTTGGCTCCGACCCCGAAGGGAGGGATGGTGATGGAGTTTGAGGCTTACGGCAGGAAGGTTGAAGTAATTCACGGCGATATCACCAAGGTGGAGGCCGATGCCATCGTCAATGCAGCCAACGAAGGACTGCGTGGGGGTGGTGGAGTCGATGGGGCGATTCACAGAGCTGGTGGTGGGGCAATTATGGCTGAATGCCGCAAGATCGGACGTTGCCCAACGGGGAGTGCTGTGATCACCACGGCTGGGAGACTTCCTGCCAGGTATGTGATTCATGCCGTAGGTCCAATCTGGCGGGGTGGCAATTCAGGTGAGCCTGAGCTTCTTCGGAGTGCCTACGAGACCAGCTTGCGTCTTGCTAAGGAGCATGGGCTTAAGTCAATTGCTTTCCCGTCAATAAGCACAGGAGCCTATGGATTCCCACTTGAGAAGGCATGTCCGATTGCAATAAAGGCTGTGCTTGACCACCTCGCTGGCAAGACCAGCCTCGAGCGAGTCATATTCGTACTGTTCACGAAGGACGATTACGAAACCTATGTGAACCAGGCCAGGGATCTTCTCAGCGGACGGGCTTCGTGAGAACCGATCGCATTTCAGTCAAGATGGTATTGGCGTCCCACTGGCTACTCGCCAGGATGCTCTTGAGTTTTTGGACCTCGCTGGCTTGACTCTTGGTCTCAGGCACGATTGACTTGGCAAGCGATGCGAGGTTTGATGCAACCATAGGGTTGTCAACTAGCCCCGCGGCGATGACCCTCTTGGCTATTTCGATTTTTGCATCGGTATCGAGACTGTGGCTTGCCCGGAGAGCAGCAGCTGTTGCCGTGCCTGATAGGTCAGGCAGGCTCTTGAGCAAGGTCTCACCAACCTCACGGCATCCAGCGGTCACAAGTTGATCTATGGCTTCCGCTGCGGCGAGGCGAGCCGAGTAGTGATCGGAATTGAGGGTGGACACCAGCGACTCTATGCACTCACATATCTGCTGATTGCCTGCTGCGAAGGCCGCATCCTTCTTGACGTAGAAGACCTCGAGTGAGTCCCTTAGAATCTCCGTGATTCTTCTTGCGAGCACTTGCTGCTGGGCATCGGTCAAGGGCTTGATCTTGCCGAGAGCATTCATGGCACCTGAGCGCAATCGCCATGAATCGCTATAAGACAGATCCATCAATGCATCGAAGGCTCTGCTGCTACCAATGATTCCAAGGATCCACACGGCCTCAGCCTGAGCCGCGTGGTTTCCAGTGCGCACCGCATCGACCAGCATTGGAACAGCTGACTCACCGATGGCACGTATAATATCCTTTATGGTGTGTCGCTCGCGGGCGTCCTGAGTATCAAGCACTCCACGTAGATAGGCAATGGTTGCAAGCGAATCCTCTACGAGCCTGTCGAACGCATATGTGCGCCACCTGCGAAAGCGAGGCTCACCTCGACAGGCAAGAATGAAAAGCTCACGTGTTGAAAACGATCGCTCCTCGAAAGGATACTCATGCACCACGATATCGCCCAGTTTCTTTGAGGCTTTACCAGGTGCATCCAACCCCAGTCCATACTTACCACTTCCCCAGATTGCTTCGTTTCGGCCAACGGGTCCATAGAAGTCGTTGCCACGCATATCGACTTGAAGACCGATACTGCCAAATTCTCTCCGATAATTGCCGTAACCATTGACATTGCGGGTTGTCATTGTCGAATAAGCATCGTTACCACCTGCGTCATAAAGAATTCCGGTCGCATTTGCATTGCCTGCACCCTGGCTGAGATCGGTCGCCGCATAGGTGTCATTGCCTGAAAAATCAGTCAATATGCCGAGCGAGAGATCATGTCCGCAGCCCTGGGAAACTCCCTTACTTTGATAGACATCGTTGCCCTTATCATCCAGCAGGATGCCGAAAGCAAGGTGAACACCTGACCCCTGGGCATACTGATATGATACATATCGATCGTGCCCGCCTCGATCAACCAGTGCTCCAATCGCAAACCAGTAGCCCACACCCTGACCAAAAATATCACTTGAGTAAAGATCGTTACCTTGCACATCGATGAGTAAGCCGATGCCACCCGAATAGTCCGGTCGCCAACCAAAGCCACAGCCCTGGGAAAGCGTCAGATAGTGATCATCGTAACGGAGGATGTCCGTTTGTGACATCCTCGTATAGTAAACATCATTACCAGCCCGGTCCAGGATGAGTCCTGCACCCATAACATAGCCAAAAGCCTGAGATTGCATGCCAGCACTGTAGCAATCATTGCCTCCACGATCATGAAGCAGACCAATGCCCATGAGTGCTGCACCCTGAGAGAATTCCCTTGAGATGTAGAGATCGTCGCCTCGACGATCATAGAGAATCCCGCAGCCGCAGAACGCACTTCCCAACGACGCTATGTCCCCCTGGTAGATGTCGTCACCACCGCAATCCATAATGATCGAGGTTCCAAAACAGCCACCAGCCAGGCCGAAAGGTTCACGCGAGCAGTACCAGTCGTTGCCATCAAGGTCGATAATTGTTCGTGTTCGGACCGAAGCAGGGCTTGAAAGACAGTAAGTATCGTTTCCTCCGAGGTCAACGATCAGTGCGAATGTACCCTGATAATCATTCGCTTCTGCACCCCCAATTGCGATGGGACCGAGAGGGCTGCTTCCGAGGTAAACAAGCGAGCCTGACGCTATAGCGACCGAATCCTCAAAGCGCACCCTGCCCCCTGCGTAGCGAGCCTGCACAGCGTCAACTCCGGCGAGATTTTCGACATCCACGCGCAGGTCCTCCGCCATTTGGGTAGCAACATAAGCCATGCTAGCAATGTCGGTCAGGTTGAGTTTCTCGCAAATCTTGAGGATTGAATCGGCAATGGCTTCATCCTGTTTCTCAAGCTCATAGAGTTCAAGGGGTCCGATGTCCTCAAGTTCGCCTCTGGATTCAATCAGACTGGGGAAATTTCTGATAGCGAAGGCAGCGTTGCCGGCGTCTGTGAACAGGTGGGAGCTGAGGGAGTCAACCAGAGCCATGCCTCCCAGATAACGACTCAGCGCCTCTCGAAGGTCAGGCGGTAAATGGCTGAAATTCCCGACAATATCCTTGAGGTTCTGCCTCTTTGAAGCCTGCTGACCACCACACTGGAGCGACATGAAATCGAGCAAGAGATAAACCATTTCTGCTGTCAGACTTTCACTCTCGATGTCATAAGCCAGGCTGTTGACACAGTCAGGAAGGATTCCGGGGTCAGCCATCAGAGAGTCAACAATGGGAAGTCTGAAGAGATCAGGTGTGGCATAGTCACTTCTTATCCTCAAGTCCTGAAATGTCAGACCCAGATTTGCGAGACCCCTCTCGCAGTTGCTTTCAAGGTCACTCAAATCTTGAGAAGTCGCTGCCGCGGACATTCCAAATGAGACCAGCAAAACCAGAATGGCCATCACGTAACGCATGCTAACCCCCTTTATGTTTCAAAGAAAAAGAGGTGAGAGTAACATTTACAATCCGATGAGCCAAAGTCCTTGATCGACGGTAAAACTGTTCCCAGCGAAGATGCTATGACACACTCAAGTTTCAGTCCCGATTCGAAAATAAAGGCTCCAAGGACATCTGCCTCGGTGGACAGAAAGTCTATGTGCCAGAACTTGTTCTTGTTTCTTGCCAGGTGCCTGCGGAGCCTTTTCCATGGTGACCTGCCTCCACTTCCAACGTAGAGATAGATGCCTCTCTTCAGAGTGATTCTGCCAAGGCTTCCAACTCTGAGGCGCCTTGGAGATGATAAGAAGAGCAGGAGCACATAAGTGATGTGTCTTTCGTGTGGCACCCTCTACTTCCGTTGCGAACGTATGCCAAGGACTGCATGCTTTACAAGTGCCTGCGAAGCGCGCATAACCTTGATTTCTATCTCATCTCCAGGCTTTCTGCTCGTAAGCGCATACATCAAACCCTTTAGATCGGCGATGGGCTGCCCGTCGACGCTAACAATGACATCGCCGGGCTGGAGTCCAGCGATCCTGGCCGGACTATCAGGGATGGTCCCCTTTATGCCGACACCAGTTCCTTCATACGTGAAGTCAGGTACGATACCGAGGAAGGCCCCTCGCCCACCTCCCCCTTTGGGTTTAGGCTGTTCTGCCATCACGACAGGTGTTATATGGGTTTCTGCCGAGCTCAGCCTGCTGGCCAGGTCGACAACTATTGAGGTGATAAGTCCCATGCCTTCATAGTTGAGATTGCTCCAATCATCATCTGGTGAGTGATAGTCGTCATAGGCACCTGTGAAGATATGGATGGAGGGAATTCCTCTCGAATAGAAGGGATTCTGATCACTGAAACCAAAAATCTCTTCCTTCTGGATGAGCTCAGCTGGAACTTCTGCGTCAATCTCGCCTATGATCGTCTCGAATTCCCTGGCACTTCTTGCACCGAAGACGATCAAACGCCCTTTTTCCAGTCGTCCGACCGTATCTAGATTGATCATGGCAACAACGCTCTCAATGGCGAAGGGAGGATGCTTGACAAAGTATTCAGAACCCACTGCTCCAAGCTCCTCAGCTGTAAAACTCAGGAATGCAATCGACCTATCGGGCTTCTGGTTTTGGGCCATAAGCCTGGCTGCCTCCAGCAGAACTGCCACACCTGATGCATTGTCATCAGCTCCGTTATGGACCTCCCGTCGCCATGGTGTCGAAGAAGCGATTTCACCATAACCCAAGTGGTCATAGTGGGCACCGATGACAATATACTCTTCAGATTTCCCCCTCAGGAGCCCGCCAATGTTGGCTACTTTGACCTTGCGAGTGGTGACCTCGACTTCGATGTGGCATAACCTGTCAGGGTATTCGTGTGCTTCTCCAGGCTCAATCGGGGGGATTGCTCCAAAAATCCTCTCAAAGACTTTCTCCGATGTTTCAACAACACACAGGTCGGCAATGTCATACTGGCACCTTATTGGAAAGTGGACTTGGCTCTCCCGTGTCACGAAGACCACAGCCTGAGCACCACGATCGTGGGCATCAGCTGTTATCTCAGCCATCCAGTTGAGTAAACCGTCCTGACCAACCATTGTCCAGCGCTCGGCTTCCACACGTGGGTCACACAGACTGAACAGAATCTTCCCTTCAAGATCTGCGGGCTCGGATGGGACCCCAAGTGAAACCACAACTGAGCCTTCAGCCTGACCGCTTGCCGAGATCGGAACCACTTCGAATTCCCTGCTGTAAGTCAGATCCAGCTTGCCGATTTCAAGTTTGGGTGTATTGACCACTTCACGTCCGAATTGGATTTCAAACTCCTGGCGATATGAATCACCGAAAAGTGGCTCAAGACCCGTACTGACAAAGTGATCGGTAATGTAGTTGGTTGCAGTCTCTATGCCGCGGGTTCCAACGAGGCGACCAGCGAGCGAATCGCTTGCCAGAAATGCAACATGCTCTTCAAGGCGCTGGGCAAGAGTATGCGTCCCTTCATTTGAGAGCGCCGGAGCGTTGAGACTCAGCGCAACCATCACAATCATAACGACTCTAGCCATGTCTCTACCTCTTGTTGAATTCAAATGTCAGTGGGCTGCTGCCAACCTGCCATATGCCTTTAAGGATAGCTTCTGTCTTGGTGAATACTACATAGCTATAGCGGCTGTAGTGAGGCAATCTCGGTGCGAGAGGGGTAAGTGATTCGATATCCTTGCTGAGGATGACACCAATAGCATGCTGCCGATTGCTCGGATCGGCAATGGCAAGCACAACGGTATTGTCCTTGAGGTCGAAGGATGTGCTATCGATTGTGATTTGTTGATGATCGATTTTCACTTGGTCCAGATGACTCAACAAGGTATCCATCAGGCTACCAAATCCCATGAGCCAGATAGGTTTGTTCAGAAGCCCTTCGCTATCGACATCATCTTCAAGAAAGACTCTCCCTTCAAGCCCCCAGGAGACAGCGACCGAATGCAATTTGGTTCGGCTACTGCTGTCCTCCCCATTGCCAACAATTGCGACGGTTGAATCCTGTCCAAAAAGCGCACCAAGTGTTATCGGCACTTCTTCAGGGTAGAGATTGCGGAACAGGTCGTAATCCGGATCAACTTCGAGCAAAAGGGGCTGTGAGCCCAGCCCGACAACGTATGTACTCTCACGATCAGCCAGACGAAACACCCTTTGCTCGTAGCCTTGGGTTGTCTTGATCCTGACCGGAACATCGAGGACATACGGAGGCTCATCCTGGGTAAGGGTGAAGACAACCCTGTAGGCGTCACCATCGAGCTGCCAGCGAGGACTGGATAACCTTAGCGAAGGAGCGCCTGTTCGGTTTACCCATTGATCAAAATACCAGGAAAAATTCTGTCCAGTGACAGCACGAATGCTGGCTTCAATGTCCCCCCAGGAAGCGATTCTAAACGTGTAGGTACCATAGAAATGACGCAAAACTTCCCAGAAGAGACTATCGCCCAGACAGTTCCGGAGCATATGAAAGACCATGAGCGACTTGCCGTAGCCAACACTCTGGGATGCCGCATCATGGCGCTCCCGGAATTCCCTCAGGGGAAAGTCCTTTTCGGGGGTGACGCTGTTTCGGAATGCTATAAGGGTATGATGTCTATAATCTCTTGCCTGGCTTTCGCCCATCTTCTCCTTATAAAGGTAATCCGCAAGATAGGTTGTTAAGCCTTCACACCAGTTGCCATTGTCATAGTCAACATAGACGGAGTTTCCCCACCAGTTGTGAAGAATCTCATGACCGTAGGAGGTTCTAACTATGAATGGCAGGCGAATGACTTTGCTTCCCAGAAGCGTAAAGGATGGCATACCAAAGCCTGTCTGCCAGAAATTCTCCACCAGCGCAAATTTATCATATGGATATCCGCCAATCAGGTTCTCATACATCCCAAGATAATTCTTCGTGGCATCGATATAGGTTGTTGCCAGGCTATCGGCGGGCTGATAGAGGTATACCATTATCAAGGTGCTGTTGTGATTGGTTTCATACCTGTAGTATCTGCCTGCCACAAGGTAGAGCTCCGGTCCGGGGTTTGGCTCTATCCACCTTGCTACCACACGCTCCTCGTCATCAATGACCTCAACCCGCTCATATCTTCGGCCACCTTGAGTCACTGCCATCCAGTCCTTCGGCACATCAACCACCATGTCAAATGTGAAGCACTGGTCAAATGCCAAAGGGTACCAGAGCGACTCATTTGTCAGATAGACACCCCTCTCGTCGATCAGTCCCGTGGTATTGCCGAATCCCTTGGCGTAGGCTCGAGGCGGTGCCTTTAGACTGTCGTAAATTACACCGGAGTAGGTGATTGTGATGATGAGGGCTTGCGGCAAGGAATCTCTGTCAAATTGAATGAAAATACCCTTGGCCCTTCTGATGAGCTCTATATCTTCTGAGTCTGGCTCAGATACAAATGTCTCAGGGTCTAGATCTTCCTGGGTGTACCAATTTGATACCGGAGCGTTTGATCTGACTCTGTCGATGTGTAGCGATCTATTGAGAAGCAGTCTCACTTCATCTCCATCGATGAGATCGGCTGGCAAGAACAGAGAATCTGTTGCCAGGAGACTTTTATCCTGTGGAAAAACCGAAATCGCTAAGGCATGGTGAAGATTGCTGGCGAAGCTGGTGCCTGTCAGTACGATTGCAAGAAGTGCGATGTAAACAAGGATAGTTCTCTGCATTACTTTCCCTTTCTGAGTTGGAGACGAAAACGCTCAAGCTCATTAAGAGCCATGTGATAAGCCTTAGGTGTGTCGATGTCAATCCAGAAGGAATTGTCGCTGATCGGCAGCACCTCAAGATCCCCATTCTTGATGAGATTGCGCACACCATCGGTCAGAGCTTTCCTGCCCGTTTGGAAGGCATCTTCAAGTGCCCTGAAGACCCGGGCATCGAATCTGAAAAGACCGCAGTCGACAGCATTATATCTCCTCAGTTTCTTGCCGATGGCTACGGCGTGGCCATTGGCTATTCTCACCTTGGTTGCGTCGCTGAGGTCAAAAACATTGCCAAGATTGGTCTCGACTGCCAGCACGCATTTGCTTGTTCTCGCCGAGGCAACACTTCTGATGATCTGCGGTGGCAGGAGATGGTCGGACATGAGCGTCAGGAAGCGTTCACCAGCCCCTATCAGGCGTTCGACGCAGTAAAGTGAAATCCCGTTGGGCTCACGCCACTTAGGATTATGGATATAGCTCAGATTCACCCGCGGGTAGTTGCCGTCCTTAAGGGCTTGATGCATCGCCCGAGCGCCGAAGCCGGTGACTATGGTTATGTCGTTGATGCCCGCGATTGAAAGGGATTCTATTATCCATTCGATGATCCGTTTGCTTCCCAGATGCATGAGGCATTTTGGGACATCAGTTGCAATGGCTCTCACACGAGTGCCTTTCCCTGCAGCCAGGACAATCGCCCTCTTACACTTGTTCATCTCTTTCCCAGCAGATCCTCAATTGTGTCGACAATTCTCTCAGAAGCCCTTCCGTCGAGCCCGCTAAAGAGCTCATTGCGAAAGGTTTCAATCCTTTCAAGCATCGCTCGTGTTGGATTGAGAGCCTCTCTGATCGCATCTCTAATTTCATCAGCGGAACTTATGTGAACGAAAGCACCCTCCAGGAAGCGTCGGTTGTCTTCGTCAAGCAACGGCGTGCCGTCATGATGCCTGAGCCTTTCACAATCGAGATCGAAGATGATACCAACTTTCCCGAGCGCTAGGAACTCAAAAATTGTGCTCGAAGCCTCGCTTATCATCGTGTCAGCAACGTGGATGAAGGGCAATATATTGTGTTCGTCAGGAGGGATGAGCACAGCATGGGGATAATGCTGTACGTGTTTTTCATAGATTTTGTGGTGCCAATGAGGTGCATATTTGCCACGCCAGCTATAGGGGTGCAGCTTGATTATGAGATTGTAATCCGCAGTTGCCGGTAGGATCTTCTCCTTTATCCTATCAAGGCAGGTTGGCTTATATGTTGGTGCAAAAAGAACCGTCGGTCTTGATGGATCAAGTCCCCACTTTCGTCTTATGGCGTCCCTGGAAAGCCTGTCCTGGAAGATGGGATCCAGTTTCGGATAGCCCACAATGAAAACCTCCGAAGATCCCTTCACCCCAAGATCTTCTATGCGGCGTTTGCGGTAGGGACCTTCGACGAAAATTGCGTATCTTGTGTGCTGATGCTTCTTGAGGAGGCGATATAGAATTGTCTTGATACCTGTGCCGTGGTTGATCAAGCAGAGGAGACTATCACCGTATGGACCGGCGTCCTTAAAGACGTCTCCTGTTATGATCACATCGAAGCCGCTTCGGTCCGATGTCGTCTTGTAGCCTTCGGCCCGCAGCCGTTCTTCTACCTTCTTGCTCAGTGATCGCTGGAATATCAAGAACCTGCGCTCCCTTTCATCTGTGCAGGTAAAGTAGATGTCATAATAGCCGCGAGATCTCATCACCTGGCAAACCGGATCGAGGGATGCGCGATGATATTCATGACCGATCACGAAAAGTGTCTTTATCATAGCTTTCCACTAAAGCTGAGAAAAAGCCCTTCGGGGATTTTCTCACCGACCAAAGCCGTCGGTCAATCGCAAAACTGTTCTGCCTAATAACCCATTTAGTATAATATAGAAATGAGGATGGTAGGTGTAACCTTTGGAACGGTGTTGTTTCATCTTGGAGAGCGATGATAACCAGGCGGAAACTACCCGAGAGCTTGGTACATGAGATCTCACGGCTCAATGATGAGGAGCTCAGACAAAGGTTGGCGGCCCTGCCGGTTGATCAGCAGGTTGAGATCTTTCTTGCTTCAGGCTGGTCTGAACGACTTCGTATAGTGAAGGAGTCAGAAGCTGCCGGGCAAATAGTTCAGGCTCTGCCTGATGAGGAAGTCTTACTGACCATCAAGGCAGTTGGCGAGGCGGATGCCTTACCTCTTCTTGCTCTGACGACCCCAACACAGCTCAGATTCATTCTGGATGTTGAGCTGTGGCGGAGGGACAGGATAGATGATGAGAAAGCAAGAAGATGGTTGAGATACATCCTGAGCTGCGGTGAGCAGAAGGTTATTCAGGCTTTTCGGATTATTGACAGAGAATTGGCCGTGCTGATGCTCAGCAGGCTCATCCATCTCATCCCCAATGATGAGAATGTTCCTGCACCGCCTGAGGGGCTACCGAGTATTCTGCCCGATGAATTCTTCACGATTCTGGTTAAAGTGCCCGGTGAGGCTGCCAGTGTTG
>JALGWB010000045.1 GCA_025774405.1 bacterium | reverse complement strand
ATTTGAGACCAGGCGTACTCTTTCATCCTGCTTTATTGCCAGCAAATCGTCCAACTCCCTCGAACGTGCATCAAGCGCAGCCTCCTGCTGCCTGACACGCTCAGTTTCTTTGCCAAGATTAGCTTCCTCCTCCTTGATCCTGGCAGCAAGCATTTCGCTGCGCTCAAGGGCTTCGAGGATCTCATCTTCAAGTCCTGACTTATGCTCCTCGAGAGCAGCTATCTCGTGCTGAAGTGCCTCATATTCCCGATTGGTTTTCACCTGAGACAGCTGGGTCTTAAATCGCATACTCTTCTCATCAGTGGCTTCGAGTTCGATCTCGAGATCCTTGCGCTTCTTGACAAGCTCGATGGATTCCTTCTTGGTCTTTTTAAGATTATCGCTGGCTTCCTGTAACGTCTGCTCAAGTTCGAGCTTCCTTACGGGTATTGCTTCTCGCTCGGTCTTGATCGAATCTATCTCATCATCAAGTTCCTGCAACTTCAGCAGAAGCTCTTTTGTGGCTCTCATCAATTCACCCCTTCCTTGCCGACCTTGGAGGGCAGAAATGTCCTCAGCCCCCACGCTTCACGTTTCGACTTTTCCCGAATCATGTATATGAGCTCCTTCGCCCCTGCCAGGGTGAAGCAGTAACCGGGGAATTCAAGAACCGCAAATCCGAAGGCTTCGTTGACTATCCTCGCTAGCCCATGACTGTCAGTACCTACGTAGAGATCAACTCCCCGTAATACGGCTTCATAGAGACCCTGAGCAGGATCTCCATCCCAGACTATCACATTCTCAATCCTGGATTGGCCACTCATGTAGATAGGCTGGGAGCCCAGGACTGAAGCAATCTTTCTGGAAGCTTCACGAATGTCGATTCCAGCAGTTGATCCAATCCTGCCTTCCCCATGCTTCTTCCCTGTTTGAACTTGATAGGCCTCGATGACAGGCTCCTCATAAGGGTGCGCCTTGCGCAAGGCTGATATGGCCCTGGCAAGCCGATCGAAGGGAACAATAACTTCAAGCCTCTGTTCATCAATCTCCTCAAACCTTCCCGCTTTACCATAGGCAGGCTCGGTAGACTTTGAGCCAAGAAAGGTGCCTTTACCTGAGGCTGCAAAGGAGCACTTCAGATAGTCACCATATCTGCCAGCACCTGAAGCGAACAGGCTCTCGCGCACCTTGGGAAGGTCCTTGGCAGGCAAGAATGTGACAAGCTTGTAGTTGGCTTCCTCTCCAATCGTCCTTACAGGCCTGACCCCTGTCAAACCGAGGTCCCTGGCAAGCCTCGCTGTGACTCCCCAGGAATGATATCTCCAGCTATCGTTCAAGCACCTTACGACAACCTTCTTCAGGCCCTTCAATCCGAGGGCGAGCAGGCATCTTGGCTGTTCACCAGGTATTCCAAGATATGCTACATAGATACCATCTTCATCAGCGGACTTCCTGATTATGCCATCAAGTTGAGAAGGATTCCAGGCAACATAGAATCTCGTAACCTCCAGTTCAGGATTTCCAACAAGAAGCTCGTTCCTTGCAATGGCAGTAGGTGGAGCAAAGTCTTCCATGAGTTCATCAAGGATTGCAGCTTTCATCGCCTGGTCATCCTACAAAAAAAGCGTGTACCGATTTCGGCACACGCTGCCAGAAGAGGTCACAAGACCTGAGAAATCTACGCTTTTTTACCCCATCAATCATATGCAATTTCCAATCTGGTGGGCGATACTGGAATTGAACCAGTGACCTCCCGCGTGTGAGGCGGGCGCTCTCAACCGCTGAGCTAATCGCCCGTTCCAAAAAAATTGGTGGGCCCACTAGGCTTCGAACCTAGGACCTTCCGGTTATGAGCCGGGCGCTCTGACCAACTGAGCTATGGGCCCTCGCTATTCTATTATTACACAGCGACCGAAGCGTCAAGCTAAAACTCATCATCCTATGGCAACTCTATGTATCCCCATAGCTTCCTGGCTCGCGATGGGTGTTTGAGCTTGCGCAACGCCTTAGCTTCAATCTGGCGCACGCGTTCACGCGTAACATTGAAGATACTACCCACTTCTTCGAGCGTTCTTGGGCAACCGTCACCAAGCCCGAATCTCAGTCGAATTACCTTCTCCTCCCTGCGTGTCAGAGTCGAAAGCACATTGCTCATCTGCTCTTGCAGCATTACAAAGGCTGCAGATTGAGCTGGTGAGACAACACGGGTATCTTCAATGAAATCGCCAAGGTTGCTATCCTCGTCTTCACCGATAGGCCTATCAAGTGAGATAGGCTCTTGAGCTGCCTTTAGCACACTTTTCACCTTGTCAAGGGGTAAGTCGAGGGTCTTGGCTATCTCCTCAGGCGATGGTTCTCGCCCATACTCCTGAACAAGCCGTCTTGATGCTCTCAGAACCTTGTTGATGGCCTCAATCATGTGGACAGGTACTCGAATCGTTCTGGCTTGATCGGCAATTGCCCTCGTTATTGCCT
Organism: bacterium; assembly: GCA_025774405.1. Lineage (GTDB taxonomy): Bacteria > Arandabacterota > Arandabacteria > Arandabacterales > Arandabacteraceae > JALGWB01. The sequence goes on along the minus strand of JALGWB010000045.1, from coordinate 8,289 downwards.
GCCTGATCCACCAGGTTGCGTAGGTCGAGAACTTGTAGCCTTTCTTGTAGTCGAACTTTTCCACAGCTCGCATCAAACCACTATTGCCTTCCTGAATCAGGTCAAGGAATTCAAGCCCGCGATTCACGTAGCGCTTGGCGATTGAGATCACAAGCCTGACATTCGCCTCGACCATCCTTTTCTTGCCATCGTTTACAAGATGTTCGCCAGCTGAGATCTCCTCGACGATATGTTTCAACTCCTCTGTACTGAGCCTGGCCTCTGCCTCAATGCGCTTGATCTTGCGCTTGGCATTCTTTATTCGCCGTTCAAATGACAACCAGAGATCCTTACCCTTGCCTGTCTGGCGAACGACCTTGCGCACATGGCTTCGTCCTTTTGTGCACAGCTTGGCTATGTCGAGAACCTGTTGAGCTGGGAAACCCGCCTCACGTTCAACATCACCAATCTCCTTTTCGCTCTCAACTATGCGTGCGGCAAGATGTTTGGGTTTCTCAGCCAGGCAGGCGATTTGCTGCCGATGCAATCTGAGATTGGCACATTCAGCCAACCTTCTCTCCTTAAGCCTCTTCAAGCTCGCCCTTATCTTTGCTTCGTTTTTCCTGCCACCCTTGGAATTAAGTTTCTGCTCAAGACCTTCAATCTCCCGGTGGATCCTGAGGATCTTGCGTATGCATCGAAGTGCACGCTGTTTTTCTCGTCTACCAGTATAGGTTGGACCCCAGGCTCCTATATCAACCTGGACAAAATCCTCGATCTTTATCTTGCCTTCATCAAGCTTGTGAGCAAGCTCCTCCAGATCCTCGAAGGCAGTGGGGCAGCTGAAAACCGCTCGCTCCACCTTAGATTGCCCTTCCTCTATCTGCTTCGCTAGCCTGATCTCACCCTCTCTATCAAGAAGTGGAACCTTACCCATCTCACGCAAATACATACGGATAGGGTCATCATAGCGAACACTCTGAGATGCCATCTGAGCTTCGAGACGTTTTGCCTTCTCGCGCTCCTGCTTAGCTCGCTTTTCAAGAGCCTCTTCAGGTGAATCAACCACATCGATTTTCATCTCATTGAACATGATGTGCACTCTTTCCATATCATCGACTGTGGCATCTTCACCAAGGCACTCGTTGATCTGGTCTATGGTTATGTAATTCTGTTTAATGGCAATCTCTTTTAGCTTTCTTATGATCTCGGGTTTCAATCCAGATTTCATACCCTGCTTTCTCCTTTCCCCTTGAGAGCACAGGCTCTGACAAAAGGCTAGGTCGAAAGTAGTTTTAATTCTTCGGCCAGATTCTGCCTTCTCGATAACAGATCTTGTAGCTCCCGGGCATCCCCCTCCTTCTCAGCTGCTATTATCCTCGCTCGAAGCTTCTCTATCTCTCTGGTTATCTTTCGGCGTCGCATACAGACAATATGATCATTTACTATTCTGGTAATATCACCTGCAAGCTCCACTCCAAGTGTGGCTTCGGTAAGAAGTCTTCTGGTAGGCTCATCATCGATCTCGGAAAGCAAAGCACTCACTCCGAAGTCAAGCCCCTTGGATTTCCGCTGGAAGATAACTTCAGCTATCTGCCGCATCCTCCGGTCAGCGAAATCACTCGGAGATATAACAGCAAACACCTTATCGGCACACTCAGGCAAGCCGATCAATATAGAAACTATCGACTTCTCAATCTTATCGCAAGGGATGTCACCAACTTTTGGGGCGGTTTGCTGTACCTTCGGACCTGTGCCTATCCGCCTCAGGGCTTGTTCGAGAGTGGTCTCGGCAAGTCCACTTCTTTCGGCAAGATGCTTTAGATCCAGCGATCTTCTGACAGGATCGCTTATCTCACCAAGCATTCTCAGCATGAATTTTATCACATCTTCAGGATCCTCATTGCTGAGCTGCTCGAAACCAAAATCGATATAGTGTAAAGCGGTATCGAGGACAGCAGCTAAGGCCTGCTCCCCCTGCAGCCTGATGAAAGAATCCGGATCATCACCCTCTGGCAATGTGGCTATTGTTACCTTGAGCCCTGCGCGAAGCGCCGGTGCACATGCGCGTAAGGCTACAAGTTTACCGGCCTGATCACCATCGTAAAGGAAGGTGACTTCACCACAATAATTCCGCAACCGTCTTGCCTGTTCGAAGGTGAAGGCTGTACCGAGCGAGGCAACCGTATGCTTGAACCCATGCGCATGCAATGGAATGACGTCCATATAACCCTCAACCACGACTGCTCTTCCCTGCCTGCGCATCTCAGTCTTAGCACGATAAATACCGTAGAGCGACTCTGACTTCTTGAAGAGTCTGGTCTCCGGTGAATTGAGATACTTGGGCTGACCATCGTCGACAACCCTGCCACCAAAGCCGACAACACGCCCACCAGCAGTTGCTATCGGGAAGATGAGACGCTTTCTGAAGAGATCCCGCACATCGCCTTCCTTCTCAATCGCCAGCCCTAACTCGAGGAGTTTCTTCTGATCTATCTTCTTGCGCTTCGCTTCCTGAAGCAGAACGTTCGCTTCAGATGGAGCATATCCCAAAAGGAATTCTTCCTCAGTTGCCTCATCCACCTTGCGCTCACGCAGATACCTTCTGACCCTGCCACCTTCTTTTGTTCCTAGCAGGATGCGGCGGTAAAGTTTGGCTGCAACGGCATTTATCCTGTAACCAAGGGATGCCACAGAGTCCCTACGGCTCGGCTCTGGAATCGCTATTCCGTATCGCCTGGCAAGCAGGCGGACAGCTTCAGGGAATGAGATGTTTTCAACCTGCATGAGGAAGTTAAAGACATTGCCTCCTGCACCGCAGCCGAAGCAATGGTAAATCTGCTTCTCAGGGCTTACGATGAACGATGGAGTCTTCTCATGATGGAAGGGACAAAGCGCCTTGTAGTTGCGCCCCGATTGCTTCAGCACAACATGCTCAGCAACTATCTCGACTATATCAGCGTTCTCTCTAACCTGATCAATTATCTCGCCTGGGATACCGTATGCCACTGCTATCCCCTTCGCAATTCAACAATGGTTACACCGGTGCCTCCCTCACTGATCTCACCAAATCGATAGCTCTGGACAGCCGGATGGGTGGCCAGCATTTCATGGATCTTCCGAGCCAAAATACCCCTGCCCTTGCCGTGAACAACCCTTGCCCAATCATAACCATAAAGAGCTGCATCATCAAGGTACCTGTCCACCCTCTCCCACGCATCCTCAGCTGTCATTCCGCGTACATCGATCTCATTGGGCACGGCTTTGATCTCAAACTCAAAACCACCACTGGAAAGCTTGGTCTCCTCCGTTTGGGGTTCATAGAGGTGGCTTGAACTAACCCTGATTCGAAGCCCGCCGACCGCAACCTCAACCTTACCACCTTCAGGCTCACCCGTGATAATGCCATCGGTGCCCAGTGGTCCAATATGAGCTCTTCTCCCAGGTTCTATCTGTTTTAAGGGTATCAGCTTTCCGGTCGCCTCAAGCGCTTGGATCTCTTCTGCAAGTCTCGCAGATTCCTCTCTTATCCTGGTCTCGATACGCTTTGCCTCATGGGGAGGTGGTTGCTTCTGTTTGAGCTCACGAACGAGCCTCGAGACCTTCCTCCGAGCATCCTCGACCACATCCCTTGCCTCTCTAAGCGCCTGCTTTCTTATTTCCTTCTCCTTGCTTCTGACGGTTTCGAGGCGACTTTCGTATTCAGAAATCAGAGATTCAATCTGCTGTTGCTTGGCCTCAATCGTGGCCTTTTCCCTCGAGACCGCCTGAATCCTGCTTATCAGTTCACGGCTGAGTTCTTCGAATCTTGTACGTTCACCGCCTATGAATTGCCTGGCGCGTTCAAGCAGAGTATCTGGCATGCCAAGCCGCCTGGCGATCTGAAGGGCATGGCTTGCCCCTGGAATCCCCTCGATCAGGCGATAGGTTGGACTCAGGGTTTCGCCATCAAACTCCATAGAGGCATTTTCCAGCTCGGGATGCTCGTAAGCAAAGACCTTGAGATCTCCATGATGGGTGGTGGCTATGATTGTTGCCTTCTTGGATAAAAGATCCTCAATGATGGTTCTAGCCAGGGCGGCTCCTTCAGCCGGATCGGTACCTGCTGCAATCTCATCGAGCAAAACAAGCGAATCGACGTCAGCTTCTGCCAGGATCCTCACTATATTGCTCATATGCGATGAGAAGGTGCTCAGACTTAGCTCAATCGACTGTTCATCACCGATATCGGCATAAACCTTGCTGAACAGTCCGATCTCAGTCCCATCTTCACATGGCACGTGGAGTCCACTTTGAGCCAGCAGGACAGCGAGACCAATGGTCTTTAGAGCAACCGTCTTGCCACCGGCATTGGGACCTGTGATGAGAACTCCGCGTCGCCTAACCTCAAGGTCAAGTGGAACAACCTCCTCAAGCTGGCCTGAACGCTTCATATCTATAAGGATGGGGTGTCTTGCCCCCTTGAGTTTCAAGCGAGCGTTACTGACGAGCACGGGCTCGCTGCAGGCGAATTCCCGGGCAAAGCGTGCTGAGGCCAGAAGTAAATCGATTTCTGCAATGATATTGAGGTTGTTACCAAGCTTCTCGGAGCACCCAGCAACTTTTTCGCTCAAGCTCTTAAGGATACGCCCAATTTCATCCTTCTCCTCAAGCTCGAGCGTGCGAAGCATGTTGTTGAGATCAACCGTCTTCATTGGCTCTATGAAGACGGTGGCCCCGCTTTGAGAGGTATCATGGACAATCCCTGCCACTTTCGATCTTGCTTCAGCCTTGACGGGGATAACATAGCGCCCATTCCTGATGGTGATGATCCTGTCCTGTAGATGCCGGCTCAGCGAACCGCTTGACAGGATGTCATCGAGCATGGATGTGATCCTCGAGCTGAGTTTAGCCTTCTCACTGCGAATGCGTTTCAGGGCAGGCGAGGCCCGATCTCTTATATTGGTATCCTCATCAATGGACCGATCAATCTCAGTTTCAACTTCCCTGACATCGCCCATTGCCGATACCCTTGACCACAGAAGGGGCAAATCTGCCCTGTGCTTGCTGAAAAAGGCCCTGATCAGACGAGAAACCCTGGCGAGCTTGCCGACTTCAAGGAGGCTGGCAGCCTCAAGGATTGCGCCTGAGACCGCTCTTGAGATCGGTCCCCTGACATCTCTCAAGGGAGACAGCGGGATAGCGTGACCCCAATCCAGAAGCAGGCGAACTTCTGAAATCATCCGATGCTGCCTGGTGATCACCTCAAGATTGTCTTCAGGAGCTAATGCCTCGAGCCTTTCTCGGCCCACATCGGTTGTCAGATATCGACCTATCAGTCCAAGGACTTTCCTGTACTCGAGAACCTCGAGGGTATGACTATCCATCGAGTAGAAAGATCACCCTCTCAAAGTGGGTGCGGACCCATGATATGAAAACTCTGTCGAAGCATAAAGTTGGAGGTTGAAGCTATTCCTCCTTGCCAGCGAGCAGCTCTTTTACTATTCTGCTGGCATCCGAGCCATCAGCACGCCCAGATATACGAGGCATGAGTATTTTCATCACCCTCCCAAGATCCCTTGGGTCAGAAGCTCCCACCTCTTCGATAGCCTTCTGAGCTTCAGCCTTCAACTCATCCTCAGATAGCTTCGCCGGGAGATATGTCTCGAGTATGGCGATCTCTTGCTTCTCCTTGGTTGCGAGATCACCTCGACCGCCACGCTCAAACAGATCGATAGCTTCTCGACGACGCTTGATCTCGGAGGTTATTATCTTCAAGATATCAGCTTCTGAGAGATCCCCCCGTTTAGCAACTTGGGCCTCTTTCACTCTGGTTCTCAGCAATCGCAACACCGCCGTCCTCGTTCGATCACCGTCCTTCATTGCTGCTTTCTGCTCTTCACCCAAACGGCGGATAAGATCCATTAATAGCCTGCCTGCTGAGCTAATTTCTTAAGAAGCTTGCGTCTTGCCGCCAGAAGCTTACGCTTTCTACGCTCGCTTGGCTTCTCGAAATGCTGATGCCTCCGGTATTCTGAAAGCCGCCCCTCACGCTCACACGCCTTCTTGAATCTTCGGAGTGCGCTTTCGAATGATTCATTTTCTCTGACGATGACGCCAGCCAAAAAATCCACCTCCCCTCCTTATCAATAAAATAGCGCCTTCAGAGGCACTCCTTCCTTAAAATCTCTCTACAAAATTCAATATAGCAAAGCCTCGCCTCCCTGTCAACCTTTTGACACTGGCAAGTGAACTGGCCTCACCTGTGGCATCAAACCATCCCGCATGACACTGCCCTCCTATGCTGATGACAATGCGAATGAGATTGGACAATCAGGGCTGATAGGATACGCCGGGCTATCTCGAGCTATCGGTTGCAAGTACCGTTCGCTCTCCGAGCCAGCAACCAGGCAATCAAGCGATTCAGGCACCAAGTCCGAACCTGAGAATGCCCACGGCAGTAATGGCAGCCGTCTCAGCCCGGAGCCTTTGATCGCCAAGAGTGAATGGCAAAGCCCTTGCCTCAATCAGACGTTCCATTTCATCATCGGTGAAGCCACCCTCAGGTCCGATCCAGAGACCAACCCTTCTAACTGAGTCATACTGTGATATAAGCTCAATGAGATTGGGTTGGCTTGACTGGTTATGTCCAACGATCGTAAGGTCGCAGGCTCTGGTTCTCTTGACTGCATCTTCGAAGATAAGAGCCTCTCCGATCCTCGGCAGATAGGTACTTAGAGACTGCTTGATTGCCTCGATGGCAATTCGCTTCAAGCGCTCAAGCGAAGTCGGTTTCAAATCGCGGACTGATCTTTCGGTAAGCACAGGCACAAATTCACTTATCCCCAGCTCGGTGCATTTTTCAACAGCGACTTCCATGGCTCGTTGCTTGAGGATGCCAAGGTAAAGCGTTATTGCCGGCTGAGTCGGCTTTACCTCATGCACACGCACGACCTCGCCGAGCACATTGCCTTTGACCCTCCTGATCCTGACATCATAGATCTTGCCATGACCATCGGTTGCAGCCACGACCTGGCCGACCTTGACCCTCAGGCTTGCGACCATGTGCTTGCTCTCACCTTGCGAAAACTCGACTTGACCACCTTTAAGTTGCTCAGGCGGAAAGTAGAAGAGATAGTGGGATCTTAGCTTTTCCCTCAACTCACTCTCCAAGGAGCTTTCTGAGGCGATCAAGGAAAGTCCGACCTGGCTTTAGATCGTCGGTCGTTTCCAGGGATCTCAGTTGCTCCAGGACCCGTCTTTGCTCTTTCGATAGCTTTGTCGGCACCCAGACAAAGACCCTAACGTGTTCATCACCCCGTCCTCGTCGCTGCAGTCTCGGTAGACCCTTGCCTCGAAGCGTGAAGACCTTCTGAGATTGAGTCCCAGGGGGTATATCAAGCTTTACGTGGCCATCCAATGTAGGCACTTCAATGGTTCCTCCGAGAGCTGCAGTTGAATATGTAATGGGAACATCGCAGAGAATATCATCACCGTCTCTTCGGAAGATCGGGTGCTCCTTCTCCTCGATGTAAACGAGAAGATCACCGGGCGGACCACCGCGTAGTCCATCGTTGCCTTTACCTCTTATCGGTATGTAGTTGCTTGCTGAGATTCCTGGTGGGATCTTCACCTGAATCATCTCTTCGACCTGAACCCGCCCCCCACCCCGACACTGTTTACACTTCTCGAGGATGACAGTGCCTTCGCCGTGACACCGCCCACAGGTTGTTACGTTGACAACCTGACCCAGAAAGGATCGATGTACCCTCCTGATCTGTCCTGTTCCATGGCACGAAGGACAGGTACCTACGGAGGTACCACTCTTAGCACCTGTGCCGCCGCAAGCCTTACAGGCAGCAAGCCGCCGGAAACGTATCTTTTTTTCAACCCCTGTTGCAATCTCCTCAAGACTGAGCGCTATCCTTATCTTCAGGTCGCTGCCTCGATTCGCAGCCCGACGCTCAGTCGAGAATCCGAAGAAATCATCGAACTGGCTTCCAAAATCCCGCATGAACGCACGAAGGGCATCACTGAGATCAAAGCTCGAGAAATCAAAACCGAAATCGAAACCCCTAACGCCACTGTGCCCATAGCGGTCATAGCGTGCACGAGCAGCAGGGTCACGCAAAACCTCATAGGCCTCGGTTGCCTCCTTGAACTTTTCCTCAGCTTCCTTGTTGTTAGGGTTTCGGTCGGGATGATACTTGAGGGCAAGACGCCGATAGGCTCTCTTTATGTCCTCCTCAGAGGCATTCCGATCGACTCCAAGAATCTCGTAATAGTCCCGCTTCGCCATAAGACATCACTTCTCACTCTTGTTAGCCTTCT
>JALGWB010000404.1 GCA_025774405.1 bacterium | reverse complement strand
AGGAAGACGACCATGATTCGCTGAATGCCCTCCGCACGCCGGGAAGGTAACCATCGAGAATGGCAGAGATTCTAACCTTACGGCCACTGACGTCAGATTCCATCCGTTTCCGCTGGCGTGTCAGGCGTTGTAAGGCATGGATTTCAGCCGGAGGTAGGTAAATCTCTATCAGCTGCTCGGGGTCGATAAAAGGCATCTTGGCCAGGGTAAGCGCATCAAGACGGTCGCTCTTGACCGGCCCCCGCAGATACCGCCGCAGAGCTGCCACCTTCTGCATCTTTGCTTTCACCAGACGGCAGTCGGGGCGCTGGGAGCGTAAGTAAACAGCCACCATTAGCCAGGGCAAACCGGCAGGCTCGAGAACAATAATAGGGTTGGCCCCATCCCGGAAAATACGCTCTTCCAGCTTGGCCAGCCCTTCCGGCGTGGTCTGGAATGTAAATCCATCACATATTTGTGCCCGCTCATCCAGGCACCGGGCCCTGTGGCTGCCTTGGTGTAAGTCGATACCCACGCTGTAGATCAATCTCAAGTCCTCCTGTAAGTAAATTCGGGCTCGGTTGAACCTTTGCCGGACCCTTTGCCCACTCATGCGGTTGATGCGGGGCTAGCCGCTGCAGGCTCCCCAATTTCCTAAATCGGGCCACTCTAAGGCCGGCAGGCAATCAAATTGACGGGGCAGTCTTAACTCCCCAACGAATTGTTCACCTCACCGTAACCCGTTAGGCCTATTGTAATCTATCGGGAGAGCCTGCCTGAAGATAATACATGACGTTTCGTTCAATTACCAATTCCAATCCTACCAGTTGATTTTATCACTCAAATACGGCAAAATGGTGGTAAGCGACAACCGTGGGTTGCCTCTACGATTTAGCAAGAGGGGATACTTGCAGAAGCGTTGCATTATTGACAATTATTCACCTTCGGTAGCGAGCGAGTCTCATTATGACATCGTGGTCGGTTATGCTTCTTCCCAGTTGCCTCTTGACGAACTCCCAGCAGGCCGAAGCGAATTAGTCAGGTCAATGCTTCGCAGTGTAAGTCCTTCTGGTCTAGTGTTTATCTATGGGGAACCAGACATGGCCCCGTACTACTCTGCCGAAATTGACAGCCAAAGTCAGGTTAAGGATTTTGTATTCAAGTACTACATTGCAGTAAGAACATTGCCAAGATATGGCAAGCAAGGACTTGTCCAAGGGCACAAGGCGCTAATACTTCATTCCCCTCGTGACACGTTTAAAATAAGCAAGGTCAGGATACCCCATTCTTATTGTAAGGCTTGTGGGCAGAATCTTAGAGACTGGGGAGGGAAGAAACATTTGATGCATCCTGCAGGTGTTGCGCTTTCCGATGTATGGAAGGACCTGTCCGTAGCTTATGACGAAGAACTGCCAGGTGATGTTCTCGACCGAATTTCCTCACTCTCGCCGAAAGAGACTCCTCGTATCTTGCTGGTCAGATTGCCACGAGAAATCCTTCCTTCACCTACATTTCAACATCCGGTCGAAGTGATGCATGTTGACGCAAACCGCGTCATATTGGGAGATTGCATCGAAGTTATGCGACAACTACCTGCCGGTTCGGTTGATCTCGCCTTTGCGGACCCGCCATATAACCTGGATAAGGCTTACTTCAGTTATGACGATTCCAGACATGATGAGGAGTATATCTCTTGGTGTGAGCAGTGGTTATTCGAGTACCAGCGAATATTGAAGCCCATGGGCTCACTGTTTGTGGTGAACTTGCCCAAATGGGCTGTTCATCACAAAACCTATCTGGACAAATACTTGCACTTTCAGAACTGGATTGTATGGGATGCCTTGTCAGAACCTCGGGGGAGGTTAATGCCTGCGCATTATGCGATCCTTTACTACACCAAGCACCAGTCAGAGTATGTCTTCAATAAAGAACACGCTTTCCTGATGTCCCCCGACTTCTGTATGAGAAGCAGCTGCATTAGAACACGCAAGAAACAAGGCATAAGTGATCAGGTAACTCTATCTGATATCTGGT
>JALGWB010000403.1 GCA_025774405.1 bacterium | reverse complement strand
TATTCGTTGCAAGACTAACCCCTCAGAAGGGGTTGCACTACCTGCTCAGGGCTTTCCGCAAGGTGAGAACGGATAAGAGGCTCGTCATAGCCGGTGATGTAGATCCTGCTGACGGCCTTGGTGACTACGTCAATGAACTGAAGGCAACGGCGGATGACCGTACCATGTTTCTTGGCTGGGTCTACGGCGATTTGCTTGATGAGCTCTATTCAAATTCATTCCTCTTCGTACTGCCTTCCGAGACTGAGGGGCTATCGGTCTCACTCATTGAGGCAATCAATTTCGGCTGTGGCGTGCTGGTCAGTGACATACCCGAAAACCTTGATGCGCTTCAGGATTTTGGTTTTTCCTTCAAGAACGCTGATGTGGATGACCTGGCAAGGACACTTCAGCATCTCATAGACAATCCCGAACTGGTGCTGGCTAAGAAGGGTAAGGGTAGAGACTATGTACGACAAAGGTATGGGATAGGTCCTGTGGTTGATAGCCTCGAGGAGCTCTATGAGAAAGTGATGATGGGTAACTCAAAATGGGCGAAGTTGTCAGGCTAGATAGATCCAACGACAGTATGCTTAAGGATTTCCTCTCGGGCTGTCCGAATGCAACAATCTATCATACGCCCCTGTGGCGGGATGTCCTTATCGAGACCTATGGATATGAACCTTTCTGGCTTGGCTATGTTGAAGAGGGGAAGTTGAGAAGCCTTCTGCCTCTTATGTTAGTCAGAAGCCGGCTCACAGGCAACCGCCTGGTATCGCTTCCCTTTTCAAATGTATGTGGTCCTTGCGGTGAGACCGGGCATTTTGAGACACTTGTCTCGGAGGCTATTTCCCTCTGTCATGACCTAAGAACCAAGGCTCTCGAGATAAGAACACAGGACGGCCTCAACCATCTTGATGACGGTCGTTTCACCAACCTTTGCTATTTCGTGACATCGATTGTTCCTCTTGACCCCGATCCGGAAATCGTCTGGCGAAGATTCAAGGATCGCAACGTCCGCACAGAGGTACGTCAGGCGATCAAGAAGGGCGTAACAGTACGGATGGGAGGCGAATCCAAAGTTGACATGCAGATCTTCTACGGTCTTTACGTCAAGACGCGACTCAGGCACGGTGTTCCACCGCAACCATTTGCGTTTTTCAGGAATCTATACCGAATCATGTACCCAGAGCATCTGGATATTTATCTTGCCCATTATGCCGAAAAACCTGTTGGGGGGCTGATAAACCTTAATTTTGGAGAAACCACCAATACTGCCTACATCGGCTCGGATATCACCTATCGAAAACTTCGAATTCACCAGCTTCTCTTCTGGAAAAGCATGGAAAATGGATGCAGGCAGGGCTTCAAGAAGTTTGATTTCTTGCGAACACCCAAGAACAGTCAAAGTCAACGGTATTTCAAGCAGCGGTGGAATGCCTATGAGGTCGATCTCAACTATCTTTACTACCCTGAGATCAAGGGAACCGCCGCAACAATTGAGGAAACTGCCAAATACAGACTCTTGACGACTGTGCTGAAGAGGTCGCCAACGTGGCTAGGGGTAGCCCTTGGACGATTGCTTTATAGACACCTGGGGTAATGTACATTGCTATTGACTAGCCACGCTGATATCAATTAAATCTTAAACAGGCCCAAAACGAGGATTGAAACGTGCCAGAGTTGAGAAAAGACCCGATAATTGGCAGGTGGGTGATCATTTCCACTGAGCGAGGCAAACGGCCCACCGATTTCAAATCTGTTCCGCCGGCGAAGAGGACAGGTTTTTGCCCTTTCTGTGCTGGCAATGAATCCAAAACACCACCTGAGGTATTTGCCTTCAGAGAACCCGATACTCGGCCTGACAGCCCGGGGTGGCGAGTCAGAGTCGTGCCCAACAAGTTTCCCGCACTCGAGATCGAGGGTGATCTGAACAGGCAAGGTGAGGGAATCTATGACAAGATGAATGGGATCGGTGCTCATGAAGTTATAATCGAAACCCCTGAGCATGACAAGAAACTTAGCGATCTCGACGAGGA
>JALGWB010000402.1 GCA_025774405.1 bacterium | reverse complement strand
AATTGCGCCTCGCTGCCTGAGCAACTTCTTGAAAGTGAGCTATTCGGTCACGAGAAAGGTGCCTTTACAGATGCCAAGACTCAGAAGCGTGGACTGTTCGAGCTCGCCGATGGTGGTACCGTCTTCCTCGACGAAGTGGGAGAGATGAGTTCGACCATTCAGGTGAAACTCCTTCGTGTGATCGAACGCATGAGTTTTAAGCGTGTGGGTGGCACCCATGATATCAAAGTAGATCTTCGTATCATCTCGGCAACAAACCGCGACCTTGCAGAGGCAGTCAGAGAAGGAAGATTTCGAGAGGACCTCTACTACAGGCTCAAAGTTGTGCCGCTAAGAGTCCCTCCGCTCCGCGAGCGAAAGGAAGATATAGAGATCCTTGCCAAGCATTTTCTCAACAAGTTCAATTCGACATTCTCGAAGAGCTTTGAAGGAATATCACCCGAAGCCCTGAAGGCAATGCAGCAATATAGCTGGCCAGGCAATGTCCGCGAACTCAAGAACGTAATGGAAAGAGCTGTGCTTCTTTTCAACGATGATCTCATGAAGCCTGAGCATCTTGCACTTGGAGAGCTGGGGGCATCCCAATCCAGCGAACCCTTGCAGGTCCTGCAGGATGCGTTGTCCCATGGCATACCAGAAAATGGTATTGATTTCGATAGAATCATATGTGATATTGAAAAAGAGTTGATAGAGGCGGCTCTTAGACAGAGTAGCTATAATCAGAGTCAGGCTGCAAGGCTACTTGGGATAAAGCGTGATAAGTTGCGCTACAAGATAAGAGGATTGGGATTAGAGATTGGTACGAAGGATTCCACTTAACCTCTTGATTTGTTTTGGATTGATCCCACTAGCCTGCGGTTACTCGGCTGGCAAACTCCTCCCGGCACACATCAGCAAGATCTACATTCCCACATTCGAGAATCAAACGACCAAATATGGAATCGAGCAGGATCTGACAACAGCAGTCATCGAGGCTTTTACCAACGACAACCGGCTACTGGTGGTTTCCCGGGCTGAAGCCGATGCAATGTTGAGGGGTGTAATTACCCACTATGAAAAGGGTGCTTTAACCTTCGATCGTGCCCAGACTGTTGACGAATTCAAGATCGAGATAGTCATAGCAGTCGAATTTGAAGATTTAAGGGAGGGAAAGGTCCTTTGGAGGGATGAGAACGTGAGAGCCTGGGAATCCTTTCGCGAAACCGATCCTGTGGAGGGCGAGGAGGAAGCCCTCAGAACGGCTCTGGCCACACTTGCAAGAGACATCGTATCACGTACGATCGAGGGATGGTAAGATGGACAGGATTGACGTTATTGTGATCGGCGCTGGTCCGGCAGGGCTGACGGCTGGCATCTACACTGCGAGAAGCGGGCTCAAAACTCTGGTCTTTGAGAGGGGTCTGGCCGGCGGTTTGGTCAACATCACCGACAGGATCGACAATTACCCTGGATTTCCGGAAGGTATCTCAGGGATGGAGTTGGCAGATAGACTGCGCCAGCAGGCAGAGCGCTTCGGCTGCCAGATAGAGAATCAAGAGGTAAAACGTGTGCAAAGGGCTTCCCGTGAGATACTTATAAAGACCGACAGGGATGAATGTGCAGCTCTGGCCGTTATCGTGGCAACCGGCTCAACACCGAAGAAGATTGGTGTACCAGGAGAAGAGCAGTACACAGGCAAGGGGGTCTCCTATTGCGCTACTTGCGACGGTCCACTTTACAGGGGGAAGGTGACAGCGGTTATCGGTGGGGGGGATTCCGCACTCCAGGAGGCAATCTACCTGGCAAGATTCGCTTCCACTGTGAGGATCATCCATCGAAGAGACGAACTGCGGGCTGCCAAAGTTCTTCAGGATGAGATAAGGGAAAACCCCAGGATTGAACTCTATCTCAACAAGCGCATTTTGGAGATTGAAGGAGATGATCAGGTCACTGGCATTGCTGTTGAGGATAAGGCATCAGGCAAGCAAGAGCTTATACTGGCGGACGGTGTCTTCATCTACATTGGTTACTCACCCAATAT
>JALGWB010000044.1 GCA_025774405.1 bacterium | reverse complement strand
GGTGGGGTGCTGGAGGCTGTCGTAAGGTGGTACTGGCATGATAGGCAAGAAGATTGAAGCTTTGATTCCATGCGATCTTGAAGATGGTTTGACTCTGCTGCAAAAGTATGCAAGTGATTGTGCCCCACTTGCGGGAGGTACTGACCTGGTTGTTCTGCTCAAGAGCGGACTCGGGAGGCATGTCAAATATCTTCTTGATATCAGCCATCTTGCCGAACTGACATCTCTTGAAGTCGAATGCTTGCACGTGCGGCTCGGATCCATTATCACCCACAATGCAATAGCGACTTCACAACTGCTTGAGGACATTGCATGCCTCAGGCTGGCAGCTGAGTCGATCGGTTCGCCACAGATCCGCAACATGGGCACACTCGGTGGAAATCTGGCAAATGCTTCACCGGCAGCTGATCTCTATCCGCCACTGATTGTACTTGGTGCCCGTGCCACACTGCAATCGCATCGTTCAAGGAGGGAAGTGCTTGTTGAGGATTTACCGACAGGTCCAGGTTCAACAGTAATCCAACCTGATGAGATACTGACGGATGTGGACTTCGAGATTCCTTCGCAGCCTTTCTATTCAGGATATCTGAAGATCGGACTGCGCAATTCACTTGCGATCTCCGTTGCCAGTGCAGCCCTCGTAGCAACATTTGCCAATGGTCGATTTGAAGAGGTAAGACTGGCATGTGGCGCCGTTGCACCGACTGCCATGAGAATGAAGGGGGTTGAGAATCTTGTCATGGGTGAACAGCCGTCGCCTGAGCTCTTCAGAGAGGCCGCACATGTGGCCAGCACTGAGTGTGATCCGATCTCCGATATTAGAGCCAGTCGCAGGTATCGGCGGCATGTCACCGGAGTGATAGTCTCACGCCTGCTTGCTGAAGCTTCACGCCTTGCCGGGGTGGAACGAGGGGATGATTGAGATAGAACACCTCAAGACAGAATTCCTGCAAGCAGCTCAGAAAGAAGTCGAATATGCTACTTCGCTTCTTCAGAGGCTCATTCAGACACCAAGCCCGAGTGCTTGTGAAGCTCAGATTGCGGGCATTGTTCGCAACGAGCTCGAACGGCTCGATCCTGACAGGGTTTTGACAGATCGCATGGGTAGCGTAGTTGCACAGATTGGCAATGGCAGCTGTGTTATAGTCTATGATGCTCACCTTGATACAGTTGGCATAGGCGATCCAGGCAGCTGGGCCAATGATCCATATTCAGGACTCGTCGAGCATGATCGTGTCTATGGGCGAGGTGCCTGTGACGACAAAGGCAGTGTAGCCAGCATGATCATGGCAATCAGGATGCTCACGACGCTCGCACCAGGAGCCTCCTTTAAGCTCTATTTTGTTTTCACCGTTCAGGAGGAGGATTGCGAAGGGCTTGCCCTTGAAAGTTTTCTTGAAGGCAACCAGATAAAGCCGAACTGTGTCGTCATTGGAGAGCCGAGCAATTTGACTGTGATGCGAGGACATCGGGGAAGAGCAGAAATAGAGGTTGTCACCCACGGCAAGGCCTGTCATGGCAGCATGCCCCAGATGGGAGAGAATGCTATATATAAGATGGCTCCGATAATAGGAAGTATCGAATGGATGCAAATGAAGTTTCGCAATGATGAATTTCTCGGAAGAGGAACCGCTGCAGTCACAGCAATCGAATGCAACACACCTTCCCGTAACACGATACCAGATGTTTGCAAGATCTACATCGATAGGAGAACCGTACCCGGTGATACACCAGAAAGTATAGTCCGTGAAATAGAGGAAATAGGCAGATCCAAGAGTGCAAGGGTTGCTTTGACCATGTACGAGGCAACCAGCTATACAGGAGTTGCATGCAGGAGGCAAAGGTTCTTTCCCGCATGGGTGACATCAGCTACTGATACAGTTGTTCAAGCCGCAGCAAAGACATTTGCAACACTGTTCGGTAGCGATCCCATCGTGGGCAAATGGGACTTTTCAACAGACGGCAACTATTCTAAGGGTAAGGCGGGAATCCCAACCGTCGGGTTTGGACCCGGCGAACCAGTGCTTGCCCATGTGGCTGACGAGGCTATCCCGATTGAGCATCTCTGGAAGGCGGCAGCTTTCTATGCACTCTTTCCTTTTGTATATTCACAGTTGTATTGAGGAGCTGAGGTAGGCTCGCTCAAGGTCTCTGCGAGCTGACCGGGGGATCAGTCATGGCTGACGATAATCTCTTCCGACCTCCTGAATCGGAAGGAAGGCCTCCCCGTCCACTTGCTGATCGCATGCGTCCACGGGACTTCACGGAATTTGTTGGGCAAGAACACATTGTTGGTGAGCATTCGGTAATCCGAAAAGCGATAGAGCAGGGTGAGGTCCATTCCATCATTTTCTGGGGACCGCCTGGGACCGGTAAGACAACGCTCGCCTATCTAATCGCCAAGTCAACTGGCTCAGATTTCATAGCCTTCAGTGCCGTAACATCGGGTGTAAAGGAGATAAGGGAGGTAATTGCAAGGGCCGAGATGAACATGAAGATCAATGGAAAGCGTACCATTCTGTTCGTCGATGAGATCCATCGCTTTAACAAGGCTCAACAGGATGCCTTCCTTCCCCATGTTGAAAAGGGAACGATTATCCTGATTGGCGCGACCACTGAAAACCCTTCGTTCGAGGTCAATTCGGCGCTGCTTTCGCGTTCCCGTGTCGTGATGCTTAAGAAACTGTCAGAGGACGATTTGAGGGAAATCGCCCGTCGTGCACTCGAGGATGATGAACGGGGTCTGGGCAAACTTAGAGTGCTCGTTTCCGATGAGGCGCTGGAACATGCCATCAACCAGGCTGACGGCGACGCCAGAGTTGTTCTTAATGCGCTTGAGCTTGCTGCGGCAGCCACTTCCCCTGACAAGGATGGGATCAGGCGAATCGATCTTGAAACGATCGAAGGTGCCCTGCAGAAAAAGGCACTTCTTTATGACAGGGCAGGTGAGGAGCATTACAACATAATTTCAGCTTTGCACAAGAGTCTCAGAGGGAGCGATCCCGATGCAGCTCTTTACTGGCTGGCACGGATGCTTGAGGCTGGAGAGGATCCTCTTTATGTCGCAAGGCGGATGGTAAGATTCGCTTCTGAAGACATAGGCAACGCTGATCCAAATGCTCTGGTTGTGGCAATTGCCGCCAAAGGGGCTGTCGAATTCATAGGAATGCCTGAGGGAGATCTTGCACTCGCTCAGGCAGCTGTCTATCTGGCAACTGCCCCGAAGAGCAACGCTATCTATAAAGCCTACGAGAAGGCAAAGCACGATGTACTTTCGAGGACAGCTCCACCAGTTCCATTGCATATAAGAAATGCGCCAACAAGGTTGATGAAAGAACTGGGCTTTGGCAAGGAATACAAGTATCCTCATGGCTATGAGGATGCATTGGTCGAACAGGACTACCTGCCGGCTGCTCTACGTGGTAGGATCTATTATGAACCCACCAATAGGGGTTATGAGGCAAAGATCAAGGCTCGCCTTGAGCGCTGGCGCGCCATACTGAACGAGCGAAGGAGGAAAAGCAAGTGAAACCGACTGAGACCAGGACAATGGTTATAGCCCTGGGTGGTAATTCCATAATCCCGTTGGACAAGCAGGGCACAATTGAGGAGCAATATGAGCTTACGAAGGCAACCATGATCCATGTTGCAAGGCTAATCCAGGAGGGCCATCTTATTGCAATCACGCATGGGAATGGTCCCGTCGTTGGTAACATTTTCATCAGGAATGAGATGGCAAAACATATCATACCTCCGATGCCACTCGATATCTGTGGGGCTGATTCCGAAGGTGGCATTGGTTACATGATACAGCAGACTTTGCAGAATCAGCTCCGGCTAATGGGCATTGACAAGGATGTCTTCACAATAATAACCCAAGTTGTTGTTGACAGGAGTGATCCTGCTTTTGGAAATCCAACTAAACCCATTGGACCATTCTACAGCCGTGAGGAAGCGGACTGTGTGGGCAAGGAGAAGGGCTGGGTGATTGTTGAAGATTGTGGACGGGGTTATCGGCGAGTTGTGCCTTCTCCCAAACCACTCGAGATCGTTGAATGGCGTGCCATTGAGAAGGCAATTGACTCGGGTGCGATTGTGATTGCAGTTGGAGGTGGAGGCATACCTGTGGTGCGTGATCAGGACGGCAACCTGAGAGGTGTCGAAGCGGTGATAGACAAGGATAGGGCATCGAGTGTTCTTGCTCGACAGCTCAGAGCACAAGTGCTGATCATCCTGACGCAGGTTGAAAAGGTTGCGCTTAGCTATGGCAAGCCTGAGCAGAAGGATCTTGAATTGCTTACTGTTGAGGAGGCAAAGCGCTATCTTGAGGCGGGTGAGTTCCCTCCGGGGAGTATGGGGCCGAAGATTGAGTCAGCGATTGAGTTTCTTGAGAATGGTGGTGAGGAGGTCATAATAACACTTCCCCAATTGCTGTATGAAGCAGTCCAGGGAAAGAGATGTACACGCATAGTTCCGTAAGGTAAGGAGTGAGTCAATGGCTGGACTTGGTGAGATAATAGAGGTCGCACGCGGCGAGAAGCCCTGCGATACGGTGCTCAAGGGTGGCAACATGATCAATGTTTTCTCGGGGGAAATCTACCCAGCAGACATTGCCATCTTTGACGGGATAATTGTGGGCATTGGCAGCTACCGTGGGAAAGAGGAGATCGACGTAGCCGGAAAGTTCATTTCGCCAGGATTCATTGATGGACATGTCCATATCGAAAGTTCCATGGTTGAGGTTCGTGAATTTGCAAGAGCAGTTGTACCGAGGGGCACAACTTCGGTCGTCATAGATCCCCACGAGATTGCTAACGTATTCGGTCTGGAAGGCATCCAGTATATGTTAAGATCAAGCAAGTTCAACCCCCTGAACGTATTTCTCATGCTGCCCTCGTGTGTACCTGCGACCGAATTTGAGACCAGTGGTTCAAGTCTCAAAGGTTTTGATCTGTATCCGTTACTGACAGAAAAGTGGGTTTTGGGTATTGGAGAGGTAATGAATTATCCTGGAGTACTGCGTCTTGACCAGGATCTGCTTGATAAGATCACGATGGCGGATGAGAAGCGAGTCGATGGCCATGCACCCGACCTTGGTGGTCGTGATCTTTGTGCCTATGTTGCGGCCGGTGTCAAGTCAGATCATGAGGCGACCACAGTTGAGGAGGCAAGGGAAAAACTCAGACTAGGCATGCGCATCATGCTTCGTGAGGGCTCGCTAACCAAGAATCTGCGTGATCTGTTACCTATCATCACTTCTGACAACATCGGTCGTTGTTTTTTCGTTACTGACGACAGACATCCGAAGGATATTCTTGAAGAGGGGCACATTGATTTCATGGTGCGAACGACAATTGCCTATGGCATCAAGCCAGTCTCTGCCATAAGGCTTGCTACCCTGAACTGTGCTGAGTACTTCAAGCTGGACAACCTTGGAGCCATTGCCCCAGGGTTTAGTGCAGATATCCTGGTGCTTGATTCGCTTGATGATTTCAAGGTTGAGATGGTTTTCAAGCGCGGCAAGCTGGTTGCCAGGGATGGGGAGCTCCTGCCGCTTGATGTGAGTCCTCCTAAGATAAACCTGCGAAGCTCTGTCAACGTGAAGTTTCTGACCCTTGACGATTTCAAGATTACTGCCAAGGGTAAGAAAGTCAGGGCGATTGGGATTCAGCCCAAGCAGATAAAGACGAGAGAGGTCA
Source organism: bacterium (assembly GCA_025774405.1). Classification (GTDB taxonomy): domain Bacteria; phylum Arandabacterota; class Arandabacteria; order Arandabacterales; family Arandabacteraceae; genus JALGWB01. The sequence continues at coordinate 5,090 of JALGWB010000044.1, read as the reverse complement.
TCACCGAGGCGAGGATAAACAACGGTTTGGCCGAGAGCGATCCTGAACGCGATTTGATAAAAGTCGCAGTGGTTGAGCGACATCATGCCTCTGACAACATTGGTAGAGGTTTCCTCAAGGGACTGGGACTCAAACAAGGGGCTATGGCATCAAGCGTTTCACATGATTCCCACAACATCGTAGTTGCAGGTACGAATGATGAGGATATGCTTGAAGCCGTCATTGACATCTGCCGCATGAAAGGTGGTCTCACGATTGTCAAAGACGGCAATGTCCTGGCAAGGCTTCCTCTGCCTGTCGCTGGTTTGATGTCGGAGGAGCCGATGGGCAAGGTCAAAGACGATCTTGAGAACCTTGATCGAGCTGCTCGCACCCTGGGGGTTCCCATCGATGATCCTTTCATGGCATTATCCTTTGTAACACTGGCAGTGGTTCCGGATCTCAAACTTACCGATCTCGGTCTCTTCGACGTTCGCCAGTTCAAGTTTGTTGATGTTTTTGCAGAATGAGGAGGGCTGGTTTGGTCAGGATATCGCTAATCATCTTGGCGCTTTCAATAGCGATGACAGGTTGCTCGGGCAAGGAATCCTCTCAAGATATCTCAACTATACGTGTGGGGCTTGTGCTTTCCGTTGGCGGACTCGGTGATAAGTCTTTCAATGATTCTGCCTATAAAGGATTGATACGGGCAGAGAAGGAACTCAAAATAAAACCAATCTATGGTCAGCCTGAACAGATGGCTGAGGATGAGAAGTATCTTCGACAGTATGCTGAGCAGGGATTTGATCTTGTAATTGCTGTGGGCTTTCTGATGAAGGATGCACTTGAACGAGTTGCCGGTGAATTCCCCAATTCGAAGTTCGCCATAATAGATGCCGTCGTAAATCGCCCAAATGTGGCCTCGCTGGTCTTCAAAGAGCATGAAGGGTCATTTCTTGTCGGCGCCATAGCCGGGCTTATGACAGAGACCAACAAAGTCGGCTTTGTCGGAGGCATGGACATACCCCTTATCCATAAGTTCGAAGTTGGCTATACAGAGGGTGTGAAGTACGTCAATCCTGATGCTGTCGTCATTGTCGCTTATGCAGGCTCCGGCCCTGAAGCCTTTCATGACCCGGTAAGGGGAAAGAGCCTCGCGCTGAGTCAATTTGATCATGGCGTTGACGTAATCTTTCAGGCTGCTGGCTCAACGGGCAATGGTGTTATAGATGCAGCAGAGGAGCGTGGGCTTTTTGCAATAGGTGTTGATGCTAATCAGAACTATATGGCACCCGGGCATGTGCTCACCAGTATGCTCAAGCGCGTTGACGTGGCCGTTTATGAAATAATAAAGGACGTTGTCGAGGGGCGCTTCAGGGGAGGTATCCATGTGTATGGGCTCGAGGTGGACGGTGTCGGTTATGCCCTTGACGAATACAACAGAGATTTGTTGCCAAATAGTGTGATTGAACGGGTAGAGCGGATAAAGCGAGACATTGTTGCAGGCAAGATCCAGGTGACTGACTATACAGTGACTCACTAATACCTCAGCAGGCTTACCCATGCGGTCTTCCCCCTGTGTGACCGTTGGAAGGAGAACGTTGTTGTGGTTTTCAAGGGACCGAGGAAAGGAGGTTTGCCATGCGGCCAGTAGTCATCTTTATTGCTCTTGTCACGATTGCCAGTGCTTCCTACGCGCAGAGTTATCTCAATTTCCCCGATATCAACGGTGACACAATTGTATTTACATGCGAGGGCGATCTCTGGACCGTTCCTGCAACAGGCGGGGTTGCAACAAGGCTTACGACTGCTGAGGGACTTGAATACATGGCGAAGTTCTCTCCCGACGGTAAGTATGTGGCTTTTACCGGTGAATACGACAAGGGTGGCAATGACGTCTATGTCATTCCGGCCTCAGGTGGGGAGGTCAAGCGACTTACATATCATCCGTGGTCAGACTATGTTCTCACCTGGAGTGTAGATGGGGACAGTGTGATCTTCAGATCGATGCGTTCATCCGCCCATTATATCTACAAGGTCTTTGCTGTCTCCAGAGATGGTGGCTTCCCCAGAGAGCTTAACCTCGGTGAGGTTTCGCTAATTTCCTTTGCACCTGACGGCAGACATGTGGCTTTCAATCGATATTCGAGGGAGTTCAGAACCTGGAAGCGTTACAAGGGAGGACTTGCGCAGGATGTCTGGGTAGGTGACCTTAAGGAACTGGAATTCAAGAAGCTCACGGACTATGAGGGGACAGATGCCTTTCCAATGTGGTACGAAGGGCGCATCTATTTCATATCAGATCGCACCGGCAGGATGAACATCTTTAGCATGAAGCCGGATGGCTCTGACCTCAAGCAACACACTTTCCACGAGAACTACGACGTAAGGTGGCCTTCACTCGGGGATGGCAGGATCGTCTATCATCATGCGGGCGATATCTGGCTTTTCGATATTGCCACTGGTGATTACCACAGGGTTGCCATCACCGTTCCTTCCGACAGGCAGGAGGAACGTGAGCGCTTTGTCGATCCGATCAAATATCTGACTGATTATGAAATCTCGCCAAAGGGCAGACGGGTGGCATTCTGTGCAAGGGGTGAAGTTGCCCTCCTGCCAGCAAAGGAGGGCAGGCTGATATATCTGACGACTACTCCGGGTATTCGGGAGAAGTTTCCCCGATGGGCTCCTGATGGCAAGTCAGTGCTCTATGTCTCAGATGCAACTGGTGAGGATGAGATCTACGTTGTTGATATTTTCAGCAAGCAACCCGAGCAGATAACGAAGGGAACCCAGGGCTGGAAGTATCCTCCTGTATGGTCGCCTGACGGTAAGAAGATAGCTTACTCGGATGGATCTCAGACCATCTACATTGCAGATCGTGAGTCGGGCAAGATAACAAGGGCGGATAGCAGTGATTACTGGGAAATCAAACGCTACTCGTGGTCGCCTGACAGCCGTTATCTTGCCTACGATAAGCCGGAGAATCATCATTTCAACTCGATATTCATCTACGATACCATGACAGGACGGGTGCACAGGGTAACCGATGATTTCACCCATGATACCAATCCGGTGTGGGATCCTGAAGGCAAGTATCTCTACTTCCTCTCTGACAGGACCATCAATCCACTGCTCGGCAAGATAGCCTTTACGGCGATCATAGACAGAACAACCAAGCCATACATGGTGTTGCTTCAGAAGGGGATGAAATCGCCCTTCTTTCCCAGGGAACCTGAAGAGATGGAATCTGAGGAAAGCAACGGAGAGGAGGAGAAACAGGTCGAGGTCAAGATCGACTTCGATGGTCTCACTGAAAGGATTGTCGAGTTCCCGGTTGAGGCTGGTCATTATGACATGCTGGCTGCAGGGAAGGGCAAAGTCTATTATAGATCACGGCCTTCTGTCGGAATGAAGGAAGGTCAAAGACGCGGTAAGGAGCGTAAACCAATTCACAGTGTCCACGTGTTCGATCTTGAGGAAGAGAAAGATGAGGTCATCCTCAGTGGCATCAATTCATACCACCTTTCGGCTGATGGCAAGAAGATTCTGTATCGTAAGATGGATACCTTCTACGTTGTGGATGCTGGTCAGAAAGTGGGTGAGGATACTGAGAAGGACGAGGTTGATCTTTCAAGGTGGCATATAAGGCTCAAGCCGAGAGAGGAATGGAGACAGATCTTTGATGAAGCCTGGCGGCTACAGCGCGACTTCTACTGGGCACCTGATATGGCAAAGATGGATTGGGCTGGCGTGAAGGCCAAATATGAAAAACTCTTTCCCAAGATAGCAACACGTTATGAGTTGCACGATCTGATAGGGGAAATGATTGGCGAACTATCGACATCCCATACCTACATCTGGGGAGGCGATCTGCGCCGTCCGGAACCGACCCCCGTTGGCCTGCTTGGTGCTAAGATCCTTGCAGACAAGGCTACAGGTCTCTACCGCATAGTCAAGATCTACCCGCAGGAACCTTCTGCGCCTGACGCATATTCTCCGCTTACTCTGAGTCATGCGGATGTAAGAGAGGGCGATTATATTCTTGCGGTCAATCGTAAGCCACTTGACACCTCGATCAACTTCTACTCAGCATTTCTCAATCTCGCTGACGAAGAGGTGCTCCTGACAGTCAACGACGAGCCGACCATGTCAGGTGCGAGAGATGTGGTTGTCAAGACCATAGAGAATGACTTTGATCTGAGGTATCTCGATTGGGTAAGCGAGAATCGTAAGTTTGTGGAAGAGGCCAGTGGTGGCAAGATAGGCTATATCCATCTGCCTGACATGTCGACAAGAGGGCTTGTTGAATTTCAACGCACCTTTTACCCTCAGATTGAAAAGCCAGCCCTGATTATCGATGTGCGCTATAATGGTGGCGGATTTGTTTCAGAACTCATCCTTGAACGGATTTCAATTGAAGTGCTTGCCTATGGCAAGGCGCGCAAGGGCAAGCCTTATCGCTATCCTGAAGAAGGTCTGAGAGCTCACCTCGTGGCACTTTGCGATGCACACGCAGGCTCTGACGGTGACATTTTCACTCGAGCCTTCAAGCTGGCCAATCTCGGCACGGTTATCGGCACGCGGACATGGGGTGGAGTTGTCGGGATCCGCATGGACAAGCCATTTGTCGATGGTGGTATGATGACAATACCCGAGTTTGCCTGGTGGGAAGCCGAAGGCGGATGGACACTTGAGAATTGGGGGGCTGTGCCTGATATCGAAGTTGACAACTTACCTGGTGATGTGATTCGAGGGCATGATACCCAGCTTGAAAAGGCTGTTGCGATCCTCAATAGTCGGCTCGAGAAAGAACCCCTTGAGGAGCCGCCCTTACCACCATATCCGCACCATTAAGGGGTCGGAGCCAAAAACGTGCAGGGGCCCCTTGAAAAGGGCTGGTGCCTGTGCCAGGGGGAATATGGCCTGGGGTTAGCCCCAGAAACGAATACAGGTTAGACGGGGGAGAGTGACATGAAAAAGGTGGCTGTTCTTGTTGAGGACCTCTATCAGGATCTCGAGGTCTGGTATCCCATTCTCAGATTGAGGGAGGAAGGCATTGAGGTAGTGGTTGTCGGGACTGGCAAGGGCAGTTACAGAGGTAAGCATGG
>JALGWB010000401.1 GCA_025774405.1 bacterium | reverse complement strand
CGCCGCAGCGAGGAAGCTACTGCTCATTGCCCATGCGATCTACAAAAGCGGTGAATCGTACCATGCTCCAACCGACAAGGAGGGTTGACTTTCAATACAGTATCTGACCCCAAATATCCCCACTGTCCCTGAAAGGCCCTTTTTGGCAAAGCTTCCCCGCATCGATAGAATCGCATCGGTAATGCAATGAACCGAAAGTGTTGTACATGGCTGATTCTGCTCCTCGGTGCCAGCGCGTTTCCGTTTCAGGAGCTAACAGCCGCAAAGGGCTCCATATTCTCGGCTGTAGCCGAGAGCAGTGCAAATCCGCATGAAGCGTCTTCCGGCACTCTCATAAGTACTAAAGAACAAAAAAACAAATCCACAAATCCATTGAAGAGGGGGTAGAGAGTTGGACATCACTTGGTTTGTGTTGCTAATCCTGCTACCGGGGGTTCTAGCGATGAAGGTTCACGATGCTCTAACCGGCACAGGGAAGCGAGAGTTAAAAGAGTCGCTGCTTTCGTCGGCGATATATGTCATGGTTGTGTATGGTTTGCTCGGGTTGCTCAGTCTCGTCAAGGCTTGGAATCTGACGCCGATACCCCTGGATGGGGATTTCAACCCCTGGACAATTGCAGCGGTTGTTGGACTATCTTGCGCAGTCGGGGGAACCGCAGGGATAGCGGATGAGCGTCAGTGGCTCCAGCGCGCTGCTCGCCGCTTGGGATTCTCGTACAGGGGATGGAGGAATACGTGGGCAGACGCATTTGCAGATGCCAAGGGGAGTTGGGTTAATGTCTGCCTATCCGATGGCCGAGAAATAGATGGCTGGGCCAGGTTCTACTCATCCGACGGCAAAGCACCAATGATCTACCTAAAGGAGGCCTCGATACTCTCTGCCGACAAACGGAGCTGCACCCCTGTCAAGGGACCTGGCATTCTGGTCACCCCGAACGCAAAGATCAGTCTTGTCCAGTTTCTTGACCCTGCCCCTGACTAGAGCCCTGATCGTCGACGGGTTCGGGCTGCGGTCGTGGTGGCTTCCTGCCTGGCGGCCTCTCACCTTCATAGCTTTCCTTGAGCCGTTTCTCCTTGGGGCCTGGCCTCTCAACTATCTTATTGCTCTTCTCGTCTTCGGGCATTTCCTTCACCTCCCTATGTCTTCGAGCGCACAAACGGCAACCGAAGCCAGCCAGGGCAACAGGGCCAAAGGGCGACCGTAGTTACCAAACGCGACTGTCTTGAAACCGTACGCCTCATAGAAGCGACATATGTAGTCGATAATCTCTTCCCAGTCCTCTTCTGGGATCGCTGCCTTCGCTTTTTGTAGATATCCCCCGGAGCTCCGGCCTAGTAGTACATCGGTCAAGACGTCACGAATTTTTTCGTCCCTTTCTTTTACGACACTCTCTAGACAATCTATCCCTTGGTCTTCACTGCATGCTGCCTCAGTCAGGAGCGCCTTTGCAAAGGTACTTACGGACGATCGATATCTCATTTGCATACCTCCTTTCTCGGCTTATTATACCTCCTTTAGGGTATTCGATGAAGAGATGTAGCCAGAGGTGCATTTGATGGCACTCGGTTCCTCTTCAGTGTACTTGACTGCTTCCAATACTCATAGAGTGGCTTTGAACTCCATACGCCCTATTTGCAGGTCACCCCCATAACTTTACCAAACGTTCTACGCCTCTTCCTCCCGCCAGAAACGTACTCCAGCCCGATTTCAAGAGTGCGCTGCTGCCCGTCAGGAAATGCCTTGTCCTCCCGGATATTCTGCAGGCAAATGTCAACGCCAACGATCTCGCTACCGTAAGGTGATATCGTGATTGCTCTGGCCCAGTCTTCGCGGGAGATACAGCCGATTTGCGCCTTGTTGCCTCGTATCATGGTCGACACAGAGAGCACGTGCAGCGGAGCTTGGGGTGAGGGGTCAGATACTGTATTGAAAGTCAACCCTCCTTGTCGGTTGGAGCATGGTACGATTCACCGCTTTTGTAGATCGCATGGGCAATGAGCAGTAGCTTCCTCGCTGCGGCGA
>JALGWB010000400.1 GCA_025774405.1 bacterium | reverse complement strand
CTTTCGGGCATAACTTCACCGAAGAGAGCTCTTGCTGAGGCCCAGAAGGAGGCAGAGCAAATTGTCTCAAGGTACGGACAGTAGAATCAGATAGCATGAGAATCCTAAACGACGAACAAAGGACCGCCTACCTTTTTATTGCTCCGATGGTATTCATCGTTGTTGCCTTCATTGTCCTGCCAGTAGGTGGTACGTTCTGGCTGAGTCTGTTGAAAGAGGTGACTTACCTACCCTCGAAATTCATTGGCCTGGCCAACTTCTTTCGCCTTTTCAAAGATGCGCAATTCTGGCAATCCTTAAGATTCACAGCTGCCTTTGCAGCCGTCTGTGTACCGCTTGAGATCCTGCTCGGGCTCTGTTTCGCACTTATCCTCAACGAACGTCTACCAGTGAGAAACCTTCTCAGGGCGGCTGTACTTGTTCCATGGGCCGTTCCAACCATTGTCTCTGCTCGCACATGGGAACTCATCTACAATTATTCCTACGGACTCGCCAATTATCTGGTCAAAGCCCTTAACATGAGCAGCAATCCCATCAACTGGTTAGGTAGTCCTGCCAGTGCGTTCGCCGCTCTGGTGATTGCGGATGTTTGGAAGACAACTCCCTTCGTTGCGATCATATTGCTTGCTGGACTTCAGACGATTCCTGAGGAGATCTATGAACATGCCAAAGTTGACGGTGCCAATTTCATACAGCGCTTTTTCAAAATAACCCTGCCGCTGCTCAAGCCTGCTCTTGCTGTTGCCCTGATCTTTCGAACCATCGACACGGTGCGTATCATGGATCTCATCTATGTTCTCACGAATGGTGGACCAGGTGGTTCCACGACCTCGCTTTCTCTGCTTGGATACAAATACTTCAATGAAGGTGACTTTGGCTATGGTTCGGCAATTGCTGTGGTGGTCTTCATTATTGCATTCTTACTTTCTATTTCATACCTAAAAGTAACCGGGTTCGGGAAGTTGCTTCGATGAACGAACATCGATTAAAGGCCCTGCTTGTCAGCGTCGGCACCTGCTTGATGATAGGCTTCTGCCTTGTTCCTTTCGTGTGGATGATTGCTGTCTCGATTAGCAAGCACCCCGACTTCCTTGGAAGCACCACTTTCAGCGCAACCCTGAGAAACTACATTGACGTCGCAACCATCAGGTCTCTCCACTTTCTCGATTATTTGAGAAACAGCCTCATCGTCAGTGCGACTGTTGCCTTCGCATGTGCAATGATGGCTGCCAGCGCCGCATACGCTGTATCAAGATTGCATTTCAAAGGCCGTATGACAGTTTCACTCGGAGTCCTTGCGCTTTCAATGTTCCCCCAGATAAGCCTTATAGGCTATCTATACAAGCTGATGAGGTCAGCTGGATTGATAAACACCTATCCAGCTCTGATCTTGCCTTACATCGCCTGGACGGTTCCTCTGGGATTCTGGATCCTCCTTAGCTACATCTCACGCATTCCCCATGACCTTGACGATGCTGCCATCGCTGACGGGGCAAGCAGAGGCCTCGTCTTCCGAAAGATCGTTTTACCTGTTGCTGCCCCAGGGCTTTTTTCAGCAATGCTTCTGATATTCATCTCAGCCTTTAATGAATTCCTCTTTGCACTCATGCTTACCACCGACCACAATGCTCGAACTGTCCCTGTCGGGATAGCACTTTTTCAGGGGCTTCATGGTGAGATACCGTGGGGATACATAATGGCTGCCTCAACCATGGCCAGCCTTCCCCTTATTCTTCTGGCTATAGCATTTCAACAGTATGTCATCCGCGACATAACTCGAGGTGCTTTGAAGGGATGAAACAGGATGCTGGAGTAACCCGGCGGTTCAAGGAGCGTCTCAGATGCTATATTTAGGCTATCTCTTGTCGATTGTTGTGGCCAAGCTGCTGCCGCTCAGGGCCTGTTACTGGATAGCCAGAAGGATTGGAGATCTCTGGTTCATCTTCTCAACGTCGAGGCGCAAAGCACTGATCCATAACTTGAACCTATTGCCAGACAGTGAGTGCAACCCCAAAGATATTGAGCGCCT
>JALGWB010000043.1 GCA_025774405.1 bacterium | reverse complement strand
CCCGTAGCGGCTGGGAAGACGCGTTTTGACCAGGCGCCTGATGAGCACCTCGCGCTGCCGTCTATACTGGATCAGATCCGCAATCGTTATTATCTTGAGTCCAAACTGCTCAGCCAACTCCATGAGCCTCGGTACCCTTGCCATTGTACCATCTTCATCGAGAATCTCGCATAGCACACCAGCCGGATAGAGTCCTGCAAGTCTTGCCAGATCGACCACAGCCTCGGTATGACCGGCGCGCCTCAAGACACCCCCTTCTATCGATCTGAGAGGAAATACGTGCCCTGGTCTTGCCAGATCCCGAGGCTTTGTGCTGGGATCAATCAGGACTCTGATTGTTGTGGCACGGTCATGCGCTGAGCTGCCGGTAGAGGTATTGTACTTGGCATCAACGGAAACCGTAAATGGTGTTCCCATCCTCGCCGTGTTATCGATTACCATCGGTCCAAGCCCGAGCTCATCCAATCGCTCTGGTGTCATGGCCACACATATGAGGCCTCTCCCGTATTTCGCCATGAAGTTTATCGCTTCTGGGGTTACCCTCTCGGCAGCAAGAATAAAGTCGCCCTCGTTCTCGCGATCCTCATCATCTACGACAATGACCATCTTGCCCTGCCTTATATCTTCTATGGCTTCCTCTATGGTATCGAACGCTCTCACTTCATCTACCCCCATCAGGTCATTCCTGGTGACAGGCACCTTGCAATCATGTCAATCTCAACATTGACCACACTGCCCACACGCCAATCCCTGAGGATCGTCTTTTCCAATGTGTAAGGAATGATACTTACTTCAATCATTGATCCCTTCACAGCCTTTATGGTCAAGCTGACTCCATCGAAGCAAATTGAGCCTTTGGAATGAACGAACTGCCGCAATTCATCAGGAATCTGTATGACAAACTCAACGTTCCTATGTGCCCGAATCCGTTTTGATCTTATGACTCCTGTCCCATCAACATGACCTGACACGAAGTGCCCGGAAAGCCTATCGCCCAGTCGCAATGCGGGCTCAAGATTAACACGTGACCCATACCTAAGACCAATCAAATTGGTCCTGCGCAAGGTCTCATGGACAGAGTCGAAGAAGATCACATCCTGAGTAATCCTGACCACTGTCTGGCAAACTCCATTAACAGCTATGCTATCACCAGGTGCAAGCTGAGGTGCCAGCAGGGGAGCCTCTATGCCAAACCGGATAAGTCCACCCTCGCGGGTCAATGAACGAACCTGGCCAACCTCAGCAATTATCCCTGTAAACACTTACTTCTCCCTCCTGACCTCTATCATGATGTCACCACCAATCCTACGAATATCGGTGAACCTGACACGATAGCATCTTTCGAGATCCCCAACCATGAGTTCAGCAAAAGAATTCAATCCATTCAAGCTGCCGATAATCTTAGGTGCTACAAACAGGATGAGCCTATCAAATAACTGCAGTTTCAGAAAACTCGAAAGTGTCGATGCTCCACCTTCTACAATCAGGTGCATGACCTGCTGCGAGGCCAGATCACCGATTACATCGTTGATGTCAACCCTACCATCACCGGTATGACCCACAACCTTAACCACCACTCCCGCTCTTTCCAGCCGCTTGCGTTTTACTGTTGGTGCGTTGACACAATAGACAACCGTCTGATAGGACTCGGCACTTCTAACAATCCGGCTGTTGAGTGGAAGCCTGAGATGGCTATCGAGGATGCAACGCAAGTAGTGGCTTTTCCGTCTTGGAATTGGGAGCAATAATGGATCATCCATAAGAACTGTTCCTATGCCTACGAGCAGCGCCTGAGCTTCGGATCTCAGCCTCCTTGCCATTGCTCTGGCTGAGTGTGAGGTTATCCATTTTGATTCCCCTGACTTAACACCGATCATACCATCAATCGTCTGTGCAATCTTCAGTGTCACAAATGGACTACCCCTTCTCATGTAGGTGAAGTAGGTTTCATTCACAGCCATAGCCTCTTCAGCCAGCAGCCCGACACGGACTTCGATCCCCACTCTTCGCAGGTGTCGTATGCCCTTTCCATTGACCAGTGGATTGGGATCCCGGGTTGCCACAAAGACCCGCCGTATCCCACTGCTGATTATTGCCTCGGTGCATGGCGGTGTCTTGCCGTAGTGATTGCAAGGCTCGAGCGTAACATAGAGGTCAGCACCTCTCGCTCTGCCTCCGGCTGATTTCAACGCCTCAATCTCAGCATGAGGCAGACCTGCTCTGCGATGATAGCCTTTGGCAACAACCCGAGCTCCTCTGGCAATCACTGCGCCCACTGCGGGATTAGGATGGGTTTTACCCTTACCGAGATTCGCCATCTCGATAGCAGCCCGCATCATCACTGTGTTGAGTTTTGTCCAGCGCATCTCATCCAACAACTCAAAAACCCCGAGATCAAGCCTCGGGGTCAGGGAAGTCCTCGGCGGAACCTTCTCCCATCCGGACTTTACCGTCGGCTCCGGAATTCCACCGGATCTGCGGCTCAACCGCTCGCGGGCTCTTACCGCCGGTGGGGAATTTCACCCCGCCCCGAAGGCCCTATTTCCAGCAAACAAGTTAACAAACCTGGTTATAATTGTCAACGGAGCAAACCCTGAGCAAAAAGCCTCGCATCAAAAGGAGCCAGATCTTCGAGCGACTCTCCTGTGCCTACATACACAATTGGAATCCTGAAGCGCTTGGCAATGGCAATCACAATCCCCCCCTTGGCTGTGCCATCGAGCTTCGCTACTACAATCCCGTTGACGTTGCAGGCTTCACTGAAGGCTTTAGCCTGGGAGATTGCATTCTGCCCCGTTGTTGCATCCAGTACAAGTAAGACTTCATGAGGAGCTCCGCTGACAACCTTGCTCGAGACCCGAGCTATTTTGCCAATCTCCTGCATCAGATTCTTCTTGGTCTGGAGTCGACCGGCTGTGTCGAGAATAACGACATCGATATCTCTGGCCTTGGCAGCCGACAGTGCATCGTATGCAACTGAAGCCGCATCGGCTCCAGGTTTATGCCTGACGATCTCGGCCTGGATTCGCCTTGCCCAGATCTCAAGCTGCTCAATCGCGGCTGCCCTGAAGGTATCACATGCACCAAGCAGGACCTTCCGTCCTTCAGCCTGCAAGCGATGAGCCAACTTGGCAATCGTGGTTGTCTTGCCAGTGCCATTGACACCAACAACCATAATAACATACGGCTTCGCATTGATCCCCTTCGAGACCTGAGCGGATTCGAGGATTCTCACAACCTCATCTTCAATCGCTTGCTTGATAGAAGCCTCATCTATTGCCTGGCTACGCTCCTCAATGGATCTTACTATCTCAGCCGCAGTCTCAACTCCTATGTCAGCTCCAATCAGGAGTTCTTCGAGATCCTCGAGCACGGGACGATCATCGCCACGCTTGAGAATCCTGGTTATGCCTTCACTGAGAGCACGCCTGCTCTTGCGAAGCCCTTTCAGCAAGGAATTGAATTGTCTCGGAAAGCCTTTGCTAACCACCCTTAGCCAACCGGTTCGAGTGTTTCGTTCTTGGCGGATTCAAGTTTTACTGATACAACCTTGGAGATTCCCGGCTCTTCCATAGTCACTCCATAAAGGCAAGCAGCAGCCTCCATCGTCTTCTTGTTATGAGTGACAATCAGAAACTGAGTCCGCTCGGAAAGTCCTCTGATCAGATTGAGAAATCTTGTGACATTGGCATCATCAAGTGGTGCATCGACCTCATCAAGCAAGCAGAAAGGACTCGGCCTGGTATGATAGACTGCAAACAGAAAGGCTATAGCAGTAAGCGCACGCTCACCGCCAGAAAGCAATGAGATGTGCTCAAGCTTCTTACCCGAAGGCTGAGCAAGTATCTCAATTGGAGATTCGAGTGGGTCATGCTCGCGCTCAAGACGGAGATCTGCGCTACCACCCTCGAAAAGGGTCTCGAAATTCTTACGGAAGTCCTGTCGCACCTTCTCGAAAGTCTCATTGAATTCCAATCTTGCCCGACGATTGATCTGTACAATTGCTTCATCGAGACTTTGTCTTGCCTTCTTCAGATCATCACGTTGCTCACACAGAAAGTCATATCTTTGTTTCTCAACGTCATATTCCTCAAGGGCAATAAGATTAACAGGACCGAGATTCCTCAGCCGCTCCTTGAGTTGGCTCAGTTCCGATTCGAAGTCGTCACACTCGGGCAGATCAGCAGGCTTGATTGCTGTTATGTCCACTCCATATTCATCCATCATTCGCTGCTTCAGGCTATCACACTTGATCTCAAGCAGATTTGACTCCGCCTGGAACTCCTGCTTCCGGGTAAAAATCTGCTCCCGCTCCGACTGATATTGTTTTATCTTGCCCCTCAGGCCTTCAATCTCCATCTTCAGACCATTGCGATTATCAAACAGCGACTTTCTCTGCTCATCAACCTTAGCCAGGACGTCCAGAAGGTGCTGTGCTTTGCCCTCGACTGAAGACACGTGCTTGTCAAGCTCCTGCTGCCGTCTTTCCAGCTGGATTACCTCACCATCCAGACCTTGCAAACTCGCCTCCAGAGCCGCTATCTCGCTCTCAAGCTGCTCAAGTGTCTCCTTGAGGAAATTCAGCTGAGATTGGGTCTTTAGCATTTCACCTGTATTGGACTCGAGCTGATCCCTCAGCCTTTCAACTTTGCCTTCGAGGCGGGTGGTCTCATCGATGTTGTCGAAAAGGCTACCCTGTTCGATTCGGAGGTCACTTGCGACCCTGCGACTGTCCGCAAGCTCCTGACTCAGATTCTCCAGCTCCTGAGACAATTGCTTGATCTCCCGATCAAGCTCATCCTGGGTGCGCCTGAGTGAATCTCGCTCAGCCATTTTTCTGTTGAGTTTTGCTTCCTTATCCGCGATCTCCTGGCTAAGTAGCGCCTGCTCGTTGATGAGGTTATCGTGCTTTGCCTTGAGATGTTGCAGGGCTTCTGTTAGCTCCTCGAACGCTTTTGCCTGCTCGATGGCCAGCTCCTGCAAGGCTTCGGCTTCGGTCCGGAGTGCCAGAACCTTGTCACGCCTCCCAAGCAGGGTCGAGGCGAAATCGTGATTACCACCTGACCTTACAATGGTTCCCCGAAAAAGGCCGTCACCCTCAGGCGTAACGAAGCCAAACTGATGATCACCAACACGGTTGCTGAGATCGAAAGCATCATCGAGTGAACCAACGAGATAGATGTCACCAAGGAGATACTCGACAAGATCTCTATACGGCGGGTCGCAATCAATGAAGTCAACAACCCTGCCGATGACTCCATCATCAGGTTTGGGAACATCACCTGATCGCTGATCTCGCACCCTTTCGAGAATCACAAAGGTTGCTGAGCCTTCCTGCTTTTCCTTCAGCATCCTGACTGAGCTGGTTGCATGATCGGTCTGATCAACAACTACGTACTGAAGTGCCTCAGAAAGTGCTGCAACAACCGCAGGCTCGTAGCGCGGCTCGGAGCATCTTATCATGTCCCCGAGCACACCGTGCACTCCCTGCTGTCTGCCTGCTTCCATCAACACTCTGACACCTTGATCGTAACCCTCATACCTTTCAACGAGATCCTTAAGGAGCTCATATCGAGAGAATGCACGGGCAGCCTGCTCACCCAGCCTGGCTCGCTCTTCCCTAATGCGTTCGAGCCTGGTTGAAAGCTCCTCAAGCCTCGGCTCCAGATCTGCCATCTCATTCTCTTTGCTCGACCGAGCCTGCTTAAGCTGCTCAAGTGCAGCCAACTCCTCATCGACTTCCCTTTCGATGATAGCCAGCTTCTCGGTGTTATCCTCGCCCTTGCCCTTGAGCTTTTTGAGAAGCTCCTCTAAGTGAGTGTAGCGCGATTGTATCTCGGTAGCCCGGGAGGCGGCGTCGATCTGCTGCTGGACGCTCTCAAGTTGATTCCTGGTCGAAAGCACTGATCGCTCCCGCTTGCTCTTGAGTTCGAGATTAGCCCTCTCGAACTCATGCATCAGGTTCTCTCTCTGCTGCTGTAACTGCTCAAGTAACTGCTCTGCTTCTCGAACCTCTTGTTGTTTTTGAGCTAGCATCCTTCGCTTTGTTGCAATCAGATCCGCCTTTTGCTCCCTCTCTTTCCTCAGCTGGAGAATCCTTTCACTTGCCGCATGCTTCCTCTCTGAAGTGACTACACGCTCATTTTCCAACTTCTGAACCTCTTCAGTAATTCTGGCTATTTCCTCGCCACGTTTCGTAACTTCCTCCTCGATGCTGCCAAGTTCGCCTTTCTTCTTCTCTATTTCAGATTCGCTGACCGCAATCCGCTTTGCGCACGAAGCCAGCCTGGTATCCAAATCAGTAAGTGTCGAATTCAACTCATCAAGCCGTTTTCTCATGTCCGTATAGTTGGTAACCGAGGCAAAAGTCTCCACCTCGCGGATCCTGTTGACAAGCCGCTCATACCTCCTGGCTTTGGCAGCCTGACGGGCAAGCGAACGCACCCTTCGCTCGACCTCGCTTATCAGATCCTCGACGCGCTCAAGATCTCGTTCGGTCAAGGCAAGCTTGTTCATTGTCTCCTGCCTTCTCACCTTGTACTTACTGATGCCTGCTGCCTCCTCGATAATTCTACGTCGCTGACCATTGACATCATCGAGGATCCAATCGATCATGTCTCGTTCCATTATCGAATAGCCTCGCCTTCCCAGGCCTGTGCCAAGCAGAAGATTGACTATATCTTTAAGGCGTGAAGGAACCTTGTTTATAAAAAACTGGCTTTCACCAGAACGAAAGACACGCCTGGTGATCGTTACCTCATGACACTCCAGAGGAAGTGTGTCCTGGACTTCAGATAGAGTGAGCGAAACCTCAGCCATGCCAGTAGGCTTGCGTTTCTCGGTTCCATTGAAAATGATGTCATCAATGCGAACTCCCCTCAGTAGTCTGACATTCTCCTCTCCGAGTACCCATCTGATCGCATCACAGATATTGGTTTTGCCACAGCCATTCGGTCCGACAATCGTAGATATACCTGGACCCAGCTCAATCACTGTACGATCGACAAACGACTTGAATCCAGTAATTTCGATTCTGCTAACGTACACCTCGACCAGCTCCTCTCTAGCGCGTATCACCCCCTGCAAACGCCGCTGTAATCTGAGCTATGAGCACTTCGTCATCACTGGGCTGGACTGTCCTTAGGTCCAAGATCACTTTCTCATCCGATATCCTTGCTATGATCGGAGGTTGACATCTTCTGAGGACTGATGATATCTCAGCTGGTGAGTAGTGTCTAGAAGAAATTTTGATAACTGCTGTCTCAAGAGAAACCCCGGGCAGCGAACCTCCACCTATCTGGGATCTCTCCTTCTCAACGGAGATCTCGATCATTTCACTGACCTTTTCCTCAATCAACGTCCTTATCCTCGTTGCTCTTGCTTCAAGGGCATCAGCAGAAGTACAAATCATTTTCAGAATTGGAATGGTCTGCCGGAGCCTTTCCGGTTCAAGGTAAAGGCGTAGTGTAACTTCCAGTGCTGCCAAAGTCATCTTGTCAAGGCGTAAAGCCCTGGCCAATGGGTTGACCTTCATTTCCTCGATTAAGTGTTTACGCCCCACGATGATCCCCGCCTGGGGTCCCCCAAGCAGCTTGTCACCGCTGAATGTGACAATGTCAACACCATTCTTCAAACACTCCTGCGGCATTGGCTCGTGCTCAACTCCGAAGTCAGCATAGTCGATCAGAGCACCACTTCCCAGATCCTCGATCAGTACGAGATCATTGTTGCGCGCAAGGTTAGCCAGTTGCCTGGATGGAACCGACTCGACAAATCCTGTCATCTCAAAATTCGAGCGGTGTACCTTGAGGATGACCGCAGTCCTACCTGAAATCGCTCGCTTATAATCATCAAGATGGGTACGATTGGTGGTTCCTACTTCAACCATGGTCGTACCACTCTTTGCAACTACCTCTGGCAATCTGAAAGATCCTCCGATCTCAATCAATTCTCCACGTGAGACAATCGTTTCCTTGCCCTCCGCCAGCGTATTGAGAGCCAGCAGCACGGCGCCGGCATTGTTGTTGACTGCAGTGGCAGCCTCACATCCAATGATGCGCTTTAGAAGATCCTCAACATGGCGCAGTCTCGAAGTCCGTTTTCCGGTATCGAGATCGATCTCAAGGGATGAATAGGCTCTCGCCACCTCCACAACCGCTTCAACTGCAGCTTCACACAAGATTGCCCTTCCCAGATTGGTGTGGAGTAAAACGCCTGTTGCATTGACAACTCTGCCAATTCCCCTTTGAGCCAGTTGCTCTGCTACGCACTTGACATCTTGCAGAATTTCACTCATCTGCGGTCTTTGCATCGTCCTGGCTTCGACGATTGCATGTCTTATTCTGTCGAGCACGATTCTTACGGCTTCAGTGACTGTCCAGCGTGGTAACTTGCAGGTCAGGGCTTCGAGATCAGGCTCTTCGAGTACACGCTCCACAGCTGGGATCGATCGAAGCAGTTCCTGCTTATCCAAGCCAAATACCTCCAATTCTTAGCCAAAATATCAAAACCGCTTATCGGCGTCAAGTCAATAGATTGCAACAAATTGTGTTGAATTTTTTCACCACATTCTCATAATAAGAGCGTAACCGTTAGTCCAGCAATAGGGAAACAGAGATGAGTCTCAAGAAAATCTGGCTGATCCCGCCCATGATCATGTCGATGGCATTGATGTGCGCCCCACCACCAAGACCCAAACCAGTGCTGCCCAGAGTCTATGAACGCAGAAAGGAAGAAATAAGAGGACTTGACCTGGAAGCACTGAGAGACCGCAAGATTGTAATCGATCCCGGTCATGGCGGTGTCTTCAGGGGAACCCGGGGCCAGGGCAACCTGGCTGAGGCGGATGTCAACCTTGGTGTGGCACTTTATCTATGGGGATTACTTGAGGAGGCCGGAGCAAGGGTCTGGCTAACCAGAAAGACCGATCGGGATTTTGTAGATGGTGATTCAACTCGTCTAAGGGATGATCTCGCTCAGCGAGTTGCGATAGCCAACCGGGTCAATCCTGATGTATTCATTTCACTTCATCACAATGCAGATTTCCGACGCGACCCCAATCGGAATGAGATCCAGATATACTACAAGATGAGTGATCCGGGGCCGTCGCGTGACATCGCTCAGATTATCGCCAGGCACCTTCGCATCAACATCGGTGACCAGCCGACAAGAGTCGTACCTGGCAACTACTATGTCTTGCGAAACTGTAGGTCGCCGGCTGTGCTTTGCGAACCTTCATTTCTGACCAACCCCCATGTCGAATCAAAGCTCAAACTGGCTGACAAGCAACGCCTCGAAGCTGAGGTCTATTTCATAGCCCTTCTGGATTATTTCAGCCGCGGCATACCAGTGGCCACAACGTTTTCGCCCGAGGGCAAAGTCAAAGATGTGGACGTGCTTGAGGTCAGGTTTGAAGCCCCGCCAGCTATCGATCCATCCACTGCCAGGATTGCGATTGACAATGTTGAATTGGTCCCGACTGTAACTCCAAACAACATCGTGCTGGCCTACCCACCCTGTTGTCTTCCCAATGGTGAGCATGTTGTCCGGGCAAGCATCCGTTCGGTGGATGGCAACTCTTCCTCCATCCTCACATGGACTTTCATCCTCGAGCGTCCACCTGCCTCGCTCAATGTCGAGATCACGCCAGAGGTGGTCCGACCATCATACCCTCAACGCATCGCAGTCCTGGTTTTGGATTCTCGAAGCAGGCCGATTAGGGATTCGACCGAGGTTAGTTTCCTGTGGAAAGGGGGTTCACATGTAGCAAGAACAAATAATGGCAAGGCTTATGCCTACACCCTCAAGGATATTCCTACTGAAGTGGGATCGCTGCGTATATCATGTGGAACCCTGGAGCAGTCTGTCAGACTATCGACCCAAGGTGAAGCGCAATTGACAACTGGTTTCATAGTTGACCATGATCTCCGACCTTTGGAAGAGGCTATTGTAGAGATACCTTCCGCTAACCAGATCGCTCTGACGGATTGCAATGGCTTTTTTCTCATCAAGGCAATCATAGAACCAGGATCACTCAAGATAAGACATCCCGGATACAAACCTCATGGTGAGGTCAGAACGCAGCCGTATCCGATGGTTATTGCCGAGCCTTTCTACGCAACCATCGTGAGAAAACCCAGGATAATGATAGACCCTGAAGGCGGAAGCGATGAGCCGGGTTGGATCACCAGAGATGGTATCCCGGCAGCCCAGCTCAATCTCCAGGTCGCCCGCAGGCTTCAGCACCTACTCCGGCAGGCTGGCTTTGAAAGCTTCCTCACACGTTTGACTGATTACAATGTTCCGCCTCAGCAGAGAGTGACACTAACCGAGCAACTTGCGGCTGACATCTTGATCAGCATCACTCACCAGGCAGCTGACTCACCGTCGGTCAATGTCTATCACTACCCTGGTAGTAGCAAGGGGCAGCGGCTTGCCCGCGCTATCGAAGCCGAGATAGCCTTGCAGAACAATGCTCAGGTAACGGTAGGTGAAACAGCAGAGTACTTGATTCAGCAAACAAGCTGCCCTGCGGTCAAGGTTTGCTTTGGATTACCTGATCGACAGATACCAGATGCCTATCCGCTTGAAGCCTATTCCATTCAGCAACGTTGTTATCCGATTTTTTGCGCGATTGTGAGCTATTCCGGTGTCGCCGAAACATTCCATGCAGGTGGGACTGTCTATCGACATGGCGAACCTGTGTCCAATGCCATTGTCTGGATTGATGGGACTTTGAGCCTGCTCACTGATGGCTCCGGCAGCTTCATGGCCAGATTACTTGAGAAAGGGACTCATAACATCTTTGCATGCAAGGAAGGAAGCTGCTCTGACCCTTATCAG
>JALGWB010000399.1 GCA_025774405.1 bacterium | reverse complement strand
GCGATCTTAAAGGGCCTGCTCTAGAGACGGGGAGAAGGACGCGCTTTGGATCGTTTGGCTGGACCTCATCTACTTCGAGCCGGATTGCTCCCAAAACTGTTTATCTTGGTGGTGAAGACATCCGATTGCCACGACTTACTGACCTGCAGAAGAATATTATTGCCAATGCTCCTGGAGAGCTTCACAACGTGCTGCATCTCATGCGTACACTACCGTTTGTACACCTGAGGAGGCAAATGGGGAACAACTCTGAATACAATCCTGTTTGCAATCTCTACGTTTCAGTCGCAGATCCCAAGAATTATCGAATCGCCTACATGTGGGGCAATACCTTGCGAGAGCTAACGAGGGATCCAGGTCCGGAGTTTATCATGATTCACATACCTGAGGAACATAGTCTCAGGCAGCAGGTTTTGGTATTGCCTGAGTATAATATCAATATTGCCCTTGGAACCGACTACATGGGTGAAGACAAGAAGGGCTTCCTGAGACAAGCCATGTGGTGTGCTGATGAAAGGGGTATGCTGGGACTCCATGCCGGCACAAAGGTGGTGACCATAAGGGGGATTGATGGCAACCTGAGACGTTATGGTGTCTTGATGTTCGGCCTGACAGCAACGGGTAAGTCCACATGGTCTTGTCATCCTCTTGGACTCGACTACGGAGCTGGCGAGGGAACCGAGGTCAGTCAGGATGACATCGTATTCCTCAAGAGTGACGGTTCTGCACTCGGAAGCGAGGACAAAGGTTTCTTCGTCAAGACAGATGTGGACAAACGCTATCAGGAGGCTCTTTACAACGCTCTCATTGACAAGACTGCTCTCTTTGAGAATGTAATGATAGATGCGGAGGGCAATGTCGATTTTCTCGACGAGACACTTTGTGCAAATGGCAGGGCAGTGATACAGCGTGACAAGCTCTGGATCAAACTCGGTCGCCGACGTCGGACAATAAGTGCCAAGAGCATAAATCTGCCGGCGCTGGACGAACTTGACGGGCTGATCTTTGCCTTCATTACCCGACGAAACACAATAATGAGTTTTGCCCAGAGGCTTACGCCTGACCAGGGTGTACTTGCGTATCTTTGGGGCGAGTCAACGCACAGCTTTGCATCACAGCCACAACGTGCAGGCGAATCGGTCAGGATAGTGGGCACAGATCCGTTTATCATCGGTTCGCGTGGAAGGAAGGTAAACCACTTCTACAGGATAGTCAGAGAGCTGGTTGAGAGATACCCAGGCAAGGTTCATTTCTATCAGTACAATACCGGTGGTGTGGGTGAGATAATTGAGGAAATTGAGGAGAATGGGATCAAGCGGAAGCATGTTGTGCGAAAAGCACTGCGTGTCCCGATAGACATGATGGCCGCTATTCAGCGAGGTGATCTGAGAGGGACGAATTCGTATGAGCCGGGGTTGTTTGGGACTGAAGAGATTACTATGGTGGAAGGAAAAGCAGTAGGCAAGGAATTCGATCCGCATAATTTCTATTCCCAGGAGGAGATCGAGCAATATCTCAGGGATATCATCGAGGGGCGGAGACGATTTACTGAGGAGATTGCGGATGAGGGGCTGGACAGCGAGATTGTTCGAATTGCGGAGAGGTCTTTTGATATCCTGCCCAAATCGAAGCAGCGCGTGTATCTGGGTGGAATCAGGCAGAAGGAGACAGATAGCCAATCGCAAAGCAAGAGCCAGGAGGACGAGTCAACCCCTGTTGAGCGATTCTGGAAGCCTTCGACGAGGTTACCCTCACCTCGAAAGTGGCGCAACACCTGAAGCGTCTTTCCTCAAAAATAGAGCTGCCTGAAATTGGTTTAGGTTGAGGTATGCTTTGGAGCATCATCTTCCTACTCCTGTTCCGGTGTGCTTGAGTCTGTATGCACGGTCAAGTTGCTTCTGCAGGGTCTGAATCTGGGATAGGAGTTTGAGTAGGTCAATAGAGTCTCTTGTGGCCTCAAGAGCTTTCTTTGTTGCTTTGGCTATCATACTGGATGTTAGCATCCTATTCAATGGTGTATCCACAGTGTAGGTCTCTTTGACTCTGCC
>JALGWB010000398.1 GCA_025774405.1 bacterium | reverse complement strand
GGCACCCTCGATAAGAAACTGAGAACTTTGATAGTCATAACCAACGATAATGTAGAAGCCGTGATATGATCCTGTATCAAGGAAGGGAGTCAATACACCTCTTCCACTGTCAATCTCTTGTTTTACGATTGCCTTGACTGTCTCGATATCTTTGTCGATGACCCAATGAGCCTCAGGGAAACCCAGTGCCCTGGCTGCCAGGCCCAGCTGATCTATAGGCGAGGCGTCACGCAGAGGCTCATAGGCATCCGTCGTATCGTAAACAAATTTGAAACTGGCGCCAGAGACTCCAACCAGATAGGCATAAGCCACCCTTGGATAGAAAGGCAGAACAGCCGAGTAGAGTGCATCAAGCGCCATCGACCCTGAATCGTCAAGAGCAAAGCCTGGAATGCCTTCGATGGAATTCACCTGATTCTCATCAGAAGCCTCAACACCGGACGCCACCAGCAGGCTGCCAACGATGGATAGAAAGAAAAGAAATCTCAGGATACCTCACCCCCTAATAGACATCGCCACGAATCGGGTGTTGACTTTACGACAATCAAGATACTAAAGAAAATCTTGACATGAATTCTACCCTAAATATACTGGCCAGGTAAGCGCTTGCAAACACACTAAGGAGGTGAAAGTATGCCCGCCAAGAAAAGCAAGAGAAGAACAACCCGAAAAGCCGCCAAGAAGACCAAAAAGAAAACAACAAGAAAGACAACAAGGAAAAAGGCAAAGAAGACCAAGAAGAAGACAACCAAGCCCAGGAGAGTCGCCAAGAAGAAAACCGCAGCAAAGGCCAAGCCCAAGCGAAAGCCAAAGTATACGTGCGTGCTATGCGGTGTCGAGGTAGCTGTTACCAAGGAAGGACTTGGTATCAGCAGACTAATGTGCTGCGGTCACCCAATGCGCAGGAAGTAGCACTTGAGAGCGTATTTCGAGACTTAGTTATCAGATCAGCCTGTGCTGGCAAGGTTGGTGTTTTGTTTCCCTGACCAGTCCAGAAACCTACTCAGATTTGAAGGAATGTAGGTAAACGTAATCATTGGCCTTGCGCAGGCGGTGGCATGCCAGGCAATTGTCAATTTTGCCTTCCATTTCAACGGTTCCGTCGGGAGAGTAGACCGCCCAGAACCAGTCGCCTCCATCAGGATTGAAGCCTTTGACCTTGTACATGACTGTCAACTTCGCCAGAGTAGTATCCGGCATGAAGTTCTCTTTGCCGATTATCGTACCATAGGGATAATTGGGTCCTTGAGCCTCAAGCCCGACTCGATTGACAAAAGCCCGTATGAACTTGCCATGAGGTGCCTTACCCTCCATAACACCTTCGGCACCCTGAAAGAATCCCCACTCCGTGTAGGGCTTCTCCTGACTGATCACCTTCCACAGATCGGTACCTGTGGCGGTCTGGGACTGCTCCTTTTCAGCACATCCATAGCCAATGACAAAAGCCACAATCACGCTCATTACCAAACATAACCATTTCATCCCCAATCCCTCCTTTCCGATACTCCCTCCAGCACCACCAAGGTTAGCACCCGGAAAAGAAGCGTCAAGCATAAATCCGTTTGTCTTTCAATCAGCCATGCCATATGCTTTCATGGTCGGATCGAATGAAAGGGGGAATCTTCCAATGTGGACTGATCACACAGCAGCCTGGATTGAGGAGATAGCAAAGTACAATACCCACCGCATGAAGCTCAGAAGACGACATTCGTGCCTTATGGTTATCGACATGCAGAATGAATTTCTTTCCGACGATGGAGCTGTTTTCTTCCACTATGCACAGGAGATTGTCCCGAACGTGAAGCGCCTCATAGCTGCATGCAGATCCAGTTCAATCCCCGTTATATATACGGGCCACGTCCATGAGGATCCTGCGATTGACGGGGGCATGACAGCTGAGTGGTGGCCGGAGATCCTATCGGGGCAGAGCTTGATAAAGGGAACAAAGGGTGTGGAAATCTATCCCCAGCTTAGACCACGAAGCCGGGAAAAGATCATCTGGAAGCATCGTTACAGTGCTTTCTACAATACCGATCTGGACATCTATC
>JALGWB010000397.1 GCA_025774405.1 bacterium | reverse complement strand
GGGGGGTGGACGCAAGGCGGAGGCAACCCCAAAGGCACTTGAGCAAGCCAGGCAGCACCTGATTGAGCTGCTCGGCACTTGACAATCTCACTTGCGAGGTATTAGCATAACCAAGAAAGGGGAAGTAGGTGAAGAAGACTACAATTGGCACGCTCGTTGGGCTGCTTGTTCTGGGCTTACTTGGCCACGCCTGGGCTTCGAGCGCATGCATGCGCTTCCTTGACATTACCACCTATCCAAGGATTGCAGCCCTTGGACAGGCAGGTGTTGGTCTCGGTGACTCACCGTGGGCAGCCATAAATCCAGCGCACGTACTCAACACCAAAGGCAGCCTCATCAGTTTCTCCCATACATCCTGGTTCAGTGATATATCGCTTGAGGCACTCAGCCTGAGCACTGCATCGGGCAAGCACGGATTCGGTCTCGGGGTGGTTGGCCTGCATACGGAACCTCTTGAAAAGTATGATGAATTCGACACCTATGAAGGGAGTTTCAGATTCTTCGATGTCGCCGTTAGTGCCTCCTATGCAAGACGGCTGGGAGGGGGCTTCGGCATTGGAGGCACAGGTAAGGTCGTCTATGAGAAGATAGACTGGGATGGGGCGACCGGTTTTGCTGCTGATTTGGGGCTCATCTACGAGTCACCTGAGGGATTCCTGGGCGGTAAGGTTGGGCTGGGCATCGTGGCAAGAAACCTCGGCACCAAGATTGGCTATCACGGTGAAAAGTTCGATCTACCTTCTGGTTTTCAAGCCGGTATGGCTTATCGGGCTGGGTGGTTGCCGCCCTATGCCAGCCTCTCAGTTGCAGTTGATTATCAGTCGACCCGACTTGGTGAGAATGGTTTGCTGGCAGGTCTTGAGGTGGATTTGGCTCGGGTCGTTGCTTTGAGGCTGGGATTTCGGGATGCCTATGAAAGTGAAGTCACTTTCGGGGTTGGTATAAGACTTGCGACCGTCTCCTTTGATTACGCCTACATGGAGCTGGGGAACGATCTGGGCGGAACCCATCGCTTTGCCATAAACTTTGCTACAGGTCCTATTTTCCCTTCCCCCGAGGAAAGCCGATAGAATTCTACTGGCTTTGTTTCCAGCGCTCCAGCCTGAGCTTGCCATTGTTGAAGACGCCATAGGAGTAGTTGTCAATCCAGTCGCCGATGACAAGGCACGTCGTCCTGCCGACTTCGAAAAGCTTGGGGCGATGGAGATGTCCAAGAATAACGTAGTCAAAGCCTTCGTTTGCCTTCTGCCTGATAAACGCTTCGAGATTTGGCTGATTGTTGTTTCTTGAACTCCGTTTGCGGCTCATCTTTGATATGAGGTTGGCGAGAGCAATCCCCAGGTCCGGATGAAGCAGTCTGAAGCCTGTTGACACAGCCCTGCTGTGGAGAATCCGCTTGAGAAGCCTGTAGCCGAACTCGCCTGTTATGGCAATGCCATCGCCGTGGGAGATGAAGAAGCGTTTTCCGCCAATTGAGGTGTCAAGGAATTCGGTCTGGGTTGTAAGCCCAACGTCGTCACTGAGGAAACTTCCCATCCAGTAGTCATGGTTGCCAGCCACATAGGTTATCTTGCAGCCATGCTCGACCATCGTCCGCAGACGCGCCAGGAGTCTGAAGGGATACCTGGGCACGACTGTGCGGTATTCGAACCAGAAGTCGAGCAGATCCCCGACTATATAAAGGGTGCTCTTTTGCCGCTCCAGATGATCGAGGAAATCCATCAGGAGGGGCACTGAGGTACGCTCGACCTCGGGATATGCGCCGAGATGAAGGTCGGAGACGAAGTAGACCCCGCCGTCAGCCTCAGTTTCCAAGACAACCTCCAGCAGGTTGTAGCGTCACAATAGGTGAAGACAATATAGCAGAACGCGGGAGTCAAGGCAAGAAAAGTATTGACACCCAATCGGAGAACTGGGTACAATTAGGGTCGACCTGTGAGGACGGGGGGTGTACCCTCCGGGTGGTCGCTGCTTTTCTTGGCTGACCGATTCAGTCTGCGGAACTTTTTTGTCGAGCTGCTGTATAACTTTATGGCTAAAGGGGGAGT
>JALGWB010000396.1 GCA_025774405.1 bacterium | reverse complement strand
TTCCGAGACCATCTCCCATCCTCGACAGAATAGCTTCCTAAAGCAACCTCTTCTGGCAGCCGAAAAATAAGAAAGAACGGAATGTACCTTGAGGTGTCCATGCTCTCGTTGCCGGGGATGAAATTGTCACGCACAAAGGAAAAGGCCGCCAGTGACAGATACGCAGGCGGCGGCACTTTGCTGAGCCACAAGTTTGAGGACCTGAGGTCACTTCTCAGGCACCTGTCGCAATCACTTGCTATCGAGACCGTTACGCTGGTGGATACCTCCACAACCGCAATCTTTGCAAAAGCAATCGCTGCTGGACCTGGAACCACGTGTGATTTCACACTGCCAACAGTGGAAAGACACGGTAAGCTGGTGGAGCTGCTGCTAAACGCTCAAGTTGCGAGCGGCAAGGGCAAGGTCTTTGCAAGCGGCGAGATCTTCCCAATCGACGCTGCCTGGTGTGACTTTCTGCCAATGGATATCACCGTGGATTTCTGCTTCCTGCCATTGTCCAGAGTGGCACACACAATTGCTGCACCTGAGAATCTGCTTGACCACCTTTTCCTGCTCACGACATCGACCATGCTCGATCTATCGGAGTTGAAGAGCAGGTCCATCACATGTGCATGCCTGATCGCGGCCAGCACTCTCGCAGCATCGCTGAAGCACCAAGTTCAGACCAACCAGTACCTCATCAAGGAACTGAACCAGAGTGGAAAGGCAACATGCATAGCATCGTCCGACGGCACATTTGCATCCAAGAGTGGATGGCTCTTGAAAGACGAGCTGCCCGGTGTACTCGGAGCCATCCATCGCTCTCTTGAAGCAGAAGGGGCGAAAGGAGATGAGGCAGCTCCTATTGAGATAACCATCGAACGCTGGCAAGGCATACGTGCCAGGGCCTACCCGCTGGGCAAAGCCGAATCCCGGAAGTATCTTGTCATCCTTGACAGCGCGAATCGGGAGCGGCAATCTGAACAGACCTCAGCATCGTCAGCACTGATGAGATTCATGTCGAGCATTGCCCACGAGATCAAGAATCCACTCACCGGTATCGCCGCAGGTGTGCAATACCTTGCACGTAAGCTGGGCTCCGGGATGACTGAAAGTGAAACAGTCGAGTTCATCCTCAGCGAGATAAATCGCCTCAACCGAATAGTTGACGATCTATATCGAATAGCTCGACCCCCTGAGCTTAACCTTTCGCATGTCAATATAAACGAAACCGTGACCAAGAGTCTACTCAGCCTAAGCGAAGGCATCCTGCGCAAACAACTGAACATAGTCCAGAACTTCGGAGATTTGCCTGAAATAGAGGCTGACGCGGATAGATTGCAGCAGGTCATCATAAACATTTTGAAAAATGCCATAGAGGTCTCGCCCCAAAAAGCAACCATCAAAGTGACCACAGGTCATAGCAAGGATTCAGTATGGATAGAGATAACCGACCAGGGGCCCGGCATTCCGGCCGAAGATGAAGAAGCGATCTTCGAACCGTTCTATAGCACAAAGCCTGG
This sequence comes from bacterium, assembly GCA_025774405.1. Classification (GTDB taxonomy): domain Bacteria; phylum Arandabacterota; class Arandabacteria; order Arandabacterales; family Arandabacteraceae; genus JALGWB01. The sequence continues at coordinate 547 of JALGWB010000396.1, read as the reverse complement.
CGGTACAGGTCTGGGCCTATCGATAAGTAGTCGTATCATCGAACAGCACGGCGGCAGCATAAGCATCGAACGACCACCGGGCGGAGGTGCTTCTTTCGTAGTCAGACTGCCACTGGGAGAAGCCACCAATGGCTAAAATCCTCGTTATCGACGATCAGGATTCGATACGACACTTCCTCGGAAAAGTTCTTGAGGATGAGGGACATGATGTTGAAACAGCAGCCTCCGGGGAGGAAGGGCTTCAGATCTTCGAAGAGCATCCAATCGATGCTGTGATCCTTGATCTGAAGCTACCGGGTATGAGTGGTATGGAGGTGCTCGATCGAATTCGAGCCAAGAGTAAAGACACAATCGTGATAATGATAACCGCATACGGTGAGATCTCCTCTGCCGTTAAGGCGATGAAGAAAGGTGCCTCCGACTACATTACCAAACCAGTCGATATCGATCACCTTATCCTGAGTCTCAATCGGGCTCTTGAATCAAAACGACTCTGGCTGGAGATAACACACTGGCGCCGCAAGCAGCTTCTGCGCTTTGACTTCGA
>JALGWB010000395.1 GCA_025774405.1 bacterium | reverse complement strand
ATAGTCACTACCGGCTCCGCCATAGCGCCTCGTTCAAAGTTTGTCGCCACCACTATCAAGCCTTAAGACATAAACCTGTGCAACATCAGCAAGCGGGACATACCGGGAATAGCCGGCAATTGCAAAGCCGCCATCGGTTGTCTCGATTATCTCCATACCCCTATCATCGCTCGGTGCTCCATATGTTCGCTTCCACTTGAGAGTGCCATTGGGAGTCATCATGACAACATAGACATCCGCTGAGTCATAGGGTGGATTGGAGTAAGTGTGACCGCAAGCTATGATCTGTCCCTGTGAAGTCTCCCTGGCGCAATAGAAGATGTCATCTTCGGATCCACCAAGGGTCCTCATCCAGATCGTATCTCCCAGGGCATTCGTCATGACAAGATAGGCATCAAGGTCACCGGTACCAAAAGATGAAGAGAAGCCTCCTATGAGATATCCACCAGCTGCCGTTTCGACAATCGATATGCCGCAGTCACTCCCGGTGTCACCGTAAGTCCGCGTCCAGAGTGTATCACCAAGCATGTCAACCTTGGCAACATAGACATCTTTCCCGCCAGCCCCAAACGAAGTGGTGCTGCCGCAAACTATGAGGTTACTGTCTGAGGTCACCTCCACCCAGTAGCCTGTGTCATCGTCATTTCCGCCGATGGTGAGATCCCAGGCAACGTCTGGAGCAGTTGCTGAAAAGGACGGGGGCGGAGCGTGGATCAGGGCAAGTAACAAAAGGACGGGTACTGCCGTTCTTGCCAGTCAAATCATGTCTTTCACCTCCTCGATTGACAACTTCTCGCCAACATGCTGTGATGCAAACCCTGAGGTCCATGAGCAATTCGATCTATACTCATTGGCTATTCAGGGTCCTTGTCATCGCAGCTGCCAAGGTCACTACGATCCATCCGGTGGGAAGTATCTCTGCTTGGCTTATGCCCCTTCCAGACTCGAGTGAGGCGGTCGATATTAAAGTAAATGACATCTTGATTGCCGGCAGGGAAATGTACTTTGAACACATCGAACCAATGTCCTTCATGCTTCTGCAGCTCTTGAGTCTCAACTTCGACATCGAGCACCATCATCACTGCGTACTCCTCTGCAAGATCAACCACCTCCAGAGCCGTGGCAAATCCTCTCCCGTCACCGGAACGCATGATCGAGTTGAAAAGCCCACCGGCGAATCGAGCGTGGTATTCCGCCTTTCGCTTGTCACCAACTGCCTCATACAGCTGGCTTGCAAGGGCATGCATCTCAATGTCAAGATAATGCTCGCTCAGGATTCTAGTTACACACTCAATGATAGATTTGGTATCACCGTCCTTGAGCATGCCGCATAGCAGCTCGTAGCTGTCCGCTCGAGGACGATACGGATCATATGCAGGCGAATTGGCATAAGCCATCCTGAGCTTTCCAAAGTCAACGGTGTTAATATCAGCCTTTGCTGCTTCAAGAAGCGTCTCGTAACCACTCATGGCTTGCTCCCGAACAGTGAGGCTCTGGCAGATGAGGCTATATCGCTGTTCTCACAGCCGCATGAGCTCAAAGTAGGATCGCTGGGCCTCGTCGTAAGTATACAGCTCGCCAGCGCTTGTAGTCAACGCCTCGCTTGCTGGGTTTGGCGTTCTTATTCGGTGATCAACCCACCCGAATCACCGACAATGCTGCTCAGGGTCTTGAATCCGACTGGTCGTCTGACTGGACTCGAACAGGGCTCTCCTGCAACAGTGATGGAAACCGCTACATCTGGATGATTCAAGTTGCCAGCGTGAGTGCTAGCGACGATATAAACTGCGCCAGGATCAAAACCTTATTCAGATAGGCTTCCCAACCCAATCCTGAGCCAAAACACCAGCTGAGGCTTCTTTCCAACGCGAAAGCAGGCTAATTCATCTTACGGCTTGCCCATGGTGAGTGCCATCACGGCTTTCTGGACATGCAGGCGGTTCTCTGCAACGTCATAGATGCATGAGCGAGAGCCACTTGCAACATCATCTGTAACCTCATGTCCCCTGTCTATCGGCATAGGATGGGTAAAGATAGCATTATCAGTCAAAGCCATCTTGGAGGC
>JALGWB010000394.1 GCA_025774405.1 bacterium | reverse complement strand
GACCTCTGCGAAATCAGCACCTTTCTGAAGTGCAATCTTTAGCGCATGCTGAATGTCATCAGCATCTAACAAAGGCTGTAGGTCCATTGGCCCTCGATTGATATCTCAGAATTTAACCTTCACTGATTACCATGCTGGCACTCGGTTGTCAAGCAAACTCACGGGAGTTGTCTACAGTCGTCAGCTCTCAAGCCGACCTTGGGAATTTGGCGAAAACTGTGAAACCGGGGTGCAGAAAGGTAATCAAAAGAGTAACTGGAATAGCAAATCTTGACAATTGTTGCTCGACCGGGTCGTGGTTGGTAAGTATTGACTCCGCCCGATGACCAGAACACGTGGTGTGGGTCGCGCCACGCTTTCCGCTTCGGGAGGGGGTCACGGGCGAAGTCTTTTCCTCAGGCTTCAGTGGCAAGCCGATAAGCAGGCCAGAGCTGGCATTGGGGGTTTTTGCGTGGAGAAAGAGCAATGCTTGAAATCTATCCATCAGGAAACCGATGGATCCGCTATTGCCGGGTAGGGGCAAAGATCAGGAGAATGCCCGATGGGTAGCCGCTCGCATCATAAACGATAGCGGATGTAAAGGCGATGTTGACCGAATCGCCACTTGGTTGCTTAAGCGTTGCTTTCCCTCTGAGCTTGCCATTTTCCACCTGAGACCTCAGATCGCTGAGTTCGATCTGTGAAGGTGATCCACAGGTGGTGAAGATTCTGAAAACGTCATCTATTTTATGGTCAACAGCCCGATCTGAAGCGAAGCCAGCCAGTTGTTGTGCCCTTTCATTCAGGAACAGGATTCTGCCCGTCAAATCAGTCAGGATTATCGCCTCATCAAGCGTAAGCATTTTCCTGAGCGTTTGCTCTGCCTGAGCCTCGGGTTGATGGACACAGGCCCGAGCTGTGCCTCTATAGCCCAACAGGTTCTTGTCTTCATCGAGGATCGGCATGCCATGCAATATCAGATCGACCGGCCTGCGTTGCTTGTCGAGGAAAGCCACCTTGAAATCGCGGAAACAGCTTCGGCTATCAACAAGCTCGAGCAATTGATTCTTCTTGGGATCATAGCGCGAATCAAAATGATCGTAAATGTATGTTCCCAGAATCTCATCAGGTTGATAACCGAGGATATCAGCTATTGCAGAGTTTGAGTAGGTGATGACGCAGCTTGGATCAACTTCCCAGACCCACTCACTGATGAGTGTGACGATGTGATCAAACCGCTGCTGGCTTCTTCTTAGCTGCCTTTCAGCCCGTTTGGATTCCGTGACGTCTCGGATTGTCAGAATGAACGATTTCGGCCTTCCCTGTGCATCATGGATAAGGGCAGCATCGATCTGGGCCAGGAAGTGTGAACCATCCGCACGGGTGAAGGTGAAACCCTTGTCACGTATGTAACCGGATTTCAAGGCCTCTTTGAAGCTGGTGAGTGCCTTTCTGTGGTGGGCGGGGATCACGAAAGAGAAGGCATTCTTACCAACAAGATCTTCTTGGCATTGAAAACCAAAGAGTCTGGCGGTGCGTTCAGATGCTTCTGTGAAATTACCTTCAAGGTCTACCGTCGCTATTGCATCGGTGGTAGTCCTGAGCAGGGTCTCATACATCTGTTGTCTTTCCCTAATGATTTCATTGGCAATCTTTGTCTCGGTTATGTCTGCCATGACGCCTGTGATGCCTTTGAATTGGTCGCCATCGTAAGATGGGCTGCATGATATGCGCATCAAGTGAAGGTTGCCATCGTGAGCCATGACCCTCAGCTCCTGAGGCGAGTTGGAATCCAGATCACAGCGCTCAAAGGCTACCAGCAGAGCCGGAGCATCGTCGGAATGTACAAAGCAGTCAAAAGGTTTGCCAATTATCTCGGCGGGCTCATAGCCGAGCAATTGCTTGATTACAGGGCTTACATATGTGAAAAGGCCACTGGGGTCAACGGTGAAAATTATCTCATTTATGTTCTCAACGAGTGAACGATATTTCTCCTCCGATCTGCGAAGTGCATCCTGAACTCGTACTGCTTCGGTAATATCAAGCAGCACAGCCTGTACTGCCGGCTGGCCGTTGAGAGTCACCAC
>JALGWB010000042.1 GCA_025774405.1 bacterium | reverse complement strand
ATGTCGAGGTGATTGGAAATATATGGATTTTGGTGGACGGCTATTGTGAGCACAGGTGGGAAGGTATCCTGCGCCGTCGCACTTGCATAGACACAGGTTGAAAGGTTTTGCATCTCGTCAAGCGTGCGTATGCAGTAGTAATAGGTTGTGTCATTTTCAAGGCCCGTATGCAGAAAACTGTCGCTCTGGGCTGGCTGAGCATCGAAATAACCGCCTCCACCGTTTTCAACGCCTTTGAGACTATCGAGGTCCCACGGGGGCGGTAGGGTCGAATAAAGGATCAACACCCTATCGAGATCGCCATCTACAGGATTCATCCACCTGAGCATAACGGCTTCATCCAGTCCCTCCGCCCCAAAATAGCCCACCGGTGCAGGAGGGACTGTATCGACTGGAGTTGCACTTGCATGAACAGGTAACGAATGGTTGTCGGAGCTATCCGACGCGAATGCACTGTAATAGTACGTGACCCCATTTTCAAGACCAAGATGCACGAAGGAATCAACACTCGCAGGCAAACCGGAGAACTCGCCATTGCTGCCGTTCTCAAGCGGTATGCCATTGTCCGGATCGACGGGATAGCTATCAGTTGAATAGACAATCAGGGTATATGCGAAATCGCTGTCCGCTGGATTAGTCCAGCGGAGGCTCACAGAACCATCTAGAGGTATAGCCTCAAAAGACGATGGACTCGACGGAGGCGTGATGTCCTTTGTTACCCTTAACCTTATCCCCAGGTCCCCATCTTCAAAGAGTGTCCATGAGCTGCCATCGGGGCTGATGTAGCTCATACCTGAGCATGCACTATACTGCTTGGGGTCAAAGCCAAGTGGATTGGTAAAGCCTGCATTGGTTATCTTAACGACTACATAGATGTCATTATCAGCAAGCAACCGGATAGGTTCCGGAAGGGCAATTGAAATATAACCCATCTCGGTATAACTCAGATCGGTAGCACTCTCTAGCAGATTGGCTGGCACACTACCGTCGAAATCATCATAGATGTAGATGTCGAGATCGCTCACCGCGTCCGTTGTCCAGATCTCGACTCGTTCAAGCATGACTCTCGAGTCAATGACGAACTTATTCATGCCCCATGCTGTAGTCGTTCCGTAGCCCAGATAAGCTGAATAGCCCGACTCATCGTGAAGTAAAACCATAACGCCTGGATCATAGCTGTGCCATTCAGTTGTGAATGACGAGTAGTAACCCAGCCTTGCTGAGCCATAGGCGATAGTAAAATAGCCACGTTCTGTGCCGTAGCCACAGGTTCCACCCCAATCGGTGCCCCAGCTGTTCTTGACGATCCAGGCACCCTGACCTCCAGCATGACTCAAAGTATCATCCCACCCAATTATCAGAACTGCGTGATTGACGTCCCCGGGACCAACATAATGAAGGGTATAGGAGCCATCATAGTTTTCGAATTCATGTCTCCATGTCGAATTGGCACCTGCATCCATAGCCGCAAAAACAGGCCCGTAGGTCATCAGGTAATACTTGGTCACCTCAACAGGTGGAACCTCTTCAATCGAGAACACTCGCCAATCATAGACAGTTTTTATGTACTGGCATGTGTCAATGCAGGTCACATCTGTGAATCGGTATGGATCGCAGTTCTCAAGTACTGTACCAGTCTGACTGATGAGATTGACTACACGCCAGGCAGTACCTCCACCACATCCTGACGGATACAGTCCATTGCGATTGAACCACTCACATTCCTTCAGATTGTTCTCGGAGAAATCGAACTGCCCTTCACCTTCGATCAACAACTTGGATTCGAACTCACCCAGATAAGCAAAGGCATAACATGCTCCACATGAGCCCTGATATTTGACAGAAGTGACCTTGCCCTGCTCCCGCCAGTCAAATCTGATGGGATATGATAGGGCCCTCGCCGGCACAGTGACATTAACATGGTAAGGTTCAAAAGGAGGCTTGATAAGCCCTCGCCCGTATTGATCCGATCCCCCTCCGACAGCAGGAGAGGCAATTGCAGTCACTCCCAATGCCAGCAACGCAGCGATGAACTCAACCTTTCTCATCAGATTACTCCCCTGGCTCTTTGCTTCTTAGATGCAATCAGACTTAGTAGAGCTTATCAAGCAGTTTAGCCTCTGGCTTTACCGAGGACAAGCAAATCCGACAAGGTGACCGGTCACTTCAACAGGGTCACCTTGTGCGTTAAGGACTCCCGAGGGGTGAGCACATGGACAAAATAGATTCCCGGAGCCAGGGAGACGCCAGTCTCCAGATTCTCCCACGCAAGATGGTACATTCCTGGGGAGACATAGTCGTCAAGCAGAACAGCCAGGCGACGCCCCATTACATCATAGATCTCGACCTGCACCGGACCTGCAGCTCCAATCTCAAAGTCAATACCGAAACCCCTCCTTGCAGGATTCGGGTCTATCGAGAAATTCACCAAAATTGGGATATCCTGTTCTGGATCGTCTTTTCCATCGGTTGCTGTCTCGGGATTGTTGTCAACAGAATAGCCTCTTACTATATCTGAATCAAAGTGCTCGCCTATGGCACCTGTATGCGCTGTCACACGGAAGTATGTCCAGCACGTGTCGCTGTCGCTTGAATCGCAAAGTGTTGGCGCTGAAAACTGATAATTACATTCACCTGTCGCCGCTATGGTTCCAACAAGCTCCCAGGCGAGTCCACTTTCGCTGACCTCGAAAGGACCATCGACAATCCGGTCAGGCACTGGCGTTCCCAGGAGCGTCGGCAAAACAGCCCTTCGTTTCCGCCATATCTTATAGCGCCTGACCTGGGGGCTTGAACCAGGATGATCATGAGTGCTTTTCGTCCATGTAAGCTGAACATAGCCGCCGTCATCCTCAGGTACATCGGCTACACTTAGTACGACAGGCATTTCATAGAGCAAGCCACAGCCAATGCGCCGTGCTACGCGAATGCGGATACCAAGGTCACCTGTCGAGAAAGACCAGAAGTACGATCCATTTGGACTTATGTAGCAACATCCCGATGCAGGCGGTCCGGCGTCGTCGAATGCAAGCGGATAGGCGTAGGATTCATCGTTTATCTTGACGACAACGTATATGTCATTGCCGGCATCGATCGGTACTGGGCTTGGCAGCTCAATTGAATGGTAACCTGCAAGGCTAAAGTAGTTATCGAGGCTTTGGGCCAGGAGATTTGACGGTGCACCGGCGTTAAAATCATCATAGATATAGGCGTCAACCGTCGCCGCATCAAGTGTCCAGAGCTCCACTCTCAAAAGGTCGATGTCATATTCAGGAGTGAACTTGCAAAGTCCCCATGCGGTCGGACTGCTGTAACCGACAGCCGAGGTGAAACCACCCTCATCGTAGTAGAGCAGTTCGCCATTAGCATCGTAAGTCTGCCAGTCATTGAGGAAGGATGTGTATGAGCCGATCCTCGCTGATCCATAAGCGATGGTGAAATAGCCACGTTCGGAACCATAGCCACAGGTTCCACCCCAATTGGTTCCCCAGCTATTCTTGACAATCCAGGCCCCCTGTCCCCCCGCATGTGAGAGCGTGTCATCCCACCCAACGATTAGCACTGCATGGTTGGGAGATTCAGATCCTTCATGATAGAGTGTATAGGATCCGTCGTAGGACTGGAATTCATAGTACCAGTCGTCGGAATCGCCCGCATACATTGCTGTATAGAGAGGACCATAGTTTTGAAGATAGTTCTTTATCACATCAACAGACGCTGGTTCGGATGACGAAAGGACACACCAGTCAAGAAGGGAGGCAACATAAGAGCACGTTGAATCGCATTCAACATTACCCGCTATATACGGATCGCAAGATTCCAGAACAGTACCCCTGGCCGCAAGAAAGCTCGCGACCCGCCAGTAGTTGCCGCCATTGCAACTCGACTCCCACCACTCGCATTCCTTGACATTGTTTTCAGAAAAGTCATAGGTGACATCCTGATCTATCAAGACCTTGGCTTCAAAGTTGCCCAGAGATGCAAACGCATAGCATGAACCACAGGCCTTCTGGTTCTTCACAGGAGTAACCTTGCCAATCTCCCGCCAATCAAAGTGGGATGCCAGACTCTGACTAAGGATTTTGCTCGCAGGTCTTATGTGCAAGAGGTCAAGTGGTGGCGGTTCAAATCCGAAGGGTGATGGGTGCCGTGAGACTGTCATAGCCGTAGATGGTGCAATCTGAGGCACTGGTTGTGCTGCGAGGAGATTATCTCTTGAGGTTATAGCCAGGCTTACGACTGCGATGCATACCGCCAGCGGTGCTGCCAGCAGGTGACGCATTCCGACCCCCAACCTCGGGTCGGCACAGAAACTCCAGCTCCAACTGGCAGGTCAGGTATCTCTTCTAAATGGGTATTCGGCAGGATGCAGGCCGGAGCTTAGCTAAAAAATTGGCATAGACTGGACCCGGGACACCCCTCAACTCAATGGCCTGAACGAGACTGCCTGATCGGTTACCTACTTTGCATTATGATCAGGATTACTCCTCATGCGATTCCTGTTTTGGCGGTGACTTCGGCCTCTGGCTTTCCTTGAAAATCTCTGCAATACCGGCAAGACTGCCAAGAATACCTGAGGTTTCAATCGGCAGGAAGATCTTGGTTGCCTGACCCTCAGATATGGCCTTGAGTGCCTCGAGATACTTAATCGCAATCAGGTCAGGAGTCGGATTGCCCTGATGAATTGCACTATAGACTTTGGTCACGGCTTCGGCTTCCCCATCTGCAACGGTCGTGAGCTGGAACTTCCTGGCATCAGCGACCTTACGGATCGCTTCTGCCTCACCTTCGGCGCGCAGGATCGCTGACTGGCGCTGCCCATCAGCTTTCTTGATCGCTGCTTCCCTCTCACCTTCAGCCTCGAGAATAACAGCACGCCGAGTTCGTTCAGCCTTCATCTGTCGATGCATTGCGTCCGTGACATCCGCAGGCGGCTCGATCCGCTGAATTTCAACTCGTACCACCCTCACACCCCACTTATCCGTTGCATCGTCGAGCACCTCGCGGAGCTTGACATTTATGCTTTCACGGGATGTCAGCGATTCATCAAGTGCCATATCACCTATCACGTTACGCAGGTTGGTCTGGGCCAGCTTAACCGCTGCGATTGTGAAATTGGCAACATTGTATTTCAGCTTGACTGGATCAGTTGCCTCGTAATAGACAACTGCATCAACAGTCACCACAACGTTATCCTTGGTAATCACCTCCTGAGGTGGTACATCCACAACCTGCTCCCTCATGTCAACCTTGATCATCCTGTCAATGAAGGGCACGATGAAGCGTAGGCCACTATCAACCGTGTGCTGATAGCGACCGAGTCTTTCAACAAGTCCTTTCTCATAAGGTCTGACAATCCTTATCCCTGTCAGCGCAATGATGAAGATTACAAGTGCTACAACCAAACCCAATGCCTCCATAACAGACCTCCTTGTAACAGATAGCTAAGGTTTCAATCTTTGACTTCCTCAACTACAAGATGGGCACCTTCGATTCGCACAACTCTCACCCGACTTCCTTGCTCAATTCGCTCATCGTTGGCGCTTGTCGCTCGCCACTCATCCTTCTTGATCCTTACCATTCCAGAGTCACTTGCCGGATCGATCGCTTCCAGGACGATCGCTATCTCACCGATAAGCCTGTCCACACCGACCTTTTCCGGTGGTTCACGAGTAAGCCTGTCAGCAAGCTTCCGGGAGAAAACGACCATGACACCTGAAAGCACGACAAATCCAGTCCATTGCAACCAGGCTGGAGCCCCGATCAGTGTCAGGATTGCAGCCAGCCCTGCCCCAATGCCAAATGGAAAGAGGAAGAAACCTGCAGTGAATATCTCACCAATGATGAAAATGGCAGTAAGACCAATCCAGATCCAGAACATAAGACCCGTTTGCATACACTCGCCCCCTTGTGAATCCGTCTGCTGCATCTTATCAGCCCCACCCACCCCCGTCAAGAGAGTGCTGACTTCCAGAGATCACATTTCAGGGGTGTATCATCAAAAAGCACGTTGACAACCCACATGCCAGGTTGTAGAAGGATAAGAAGCGCTTGCTGCTGGCCTTTTACGGTGAGAGACAAATGCTCAGGCTTCAGAATGTTTCCAAGCGTTTTGGGGAAATTGTTGCTGTGGATGGTCTTTCCCTTGAGGTGAGGGAAGGTGAAATATTCGGGCTACTTGGACCTAACGGAGCGGGTAAGACAACCACTGTCAACATGGCTGTTGGGATTCTGAAACCCGACAGTGGCTCAATCGAAATCGCGGGAATCGGACCTCCATCTCGACCTGAAGCCAGGCGAAAAGTAGGAATTGCGCCTCAGTCACTTGCCATCTACCAAAGCCTTTCAGCGCAGGAGAATCTTGAGTTTTTTGGTGGCCTCTACGGGCTTGGAGGTAAGCATCTCAGGGAGAGGGTGGTTTGGTGCTTAGCCTTCGTTGGTCTTAATGAGCGAAAAAACTCTCTTGTTAAAACCTTCAGTGGAGGCATGAGGCGCAGGCTCAACCTGGCTGCTGCCCTTGTTCATGATCCGCCGCTACTTCTGCTGGACGAACCAACTGTCGGAGTTGATGCCCAATCCCGAAATGCCATCTTCGAAAAGATTGAAGAGCTCCGCAAGGATGGTAAGACTATCATCTACACAACTCACTATATTGAGGAGGCACAGCGCCTTTGTGATCGGGTGGGCATTCTTGATCATGGCAAGCTGCTGGCCCTCGACACCGTCCAGAATCTAATTGCAGCCTATGCAGGCAAAACAACCATCATCGCTGAGGGCACAGAGGGAAGGGTCGAGGTCGAAACAACCGATCCAATCGGTGAACTTGCCAGGCTTCATGCCCGTGGCAAATTGACCTCGCTTAACATCAAGAATCCCGATCTTGAACAGGTGTTCTTGAATCTCACAGGCAGACACTTGAGGGACGTTTGATGAATGCGATAATTAACCTGGCCTTGAAGGATTTACGGCTACTATTCCGTGACCGAATGGGTTTCTTCTTCACGCTGGTCTGGCCACTGGGGCTAGCGATTCTTTTCGGCACGATGTACGGCGGTAACCGTGCTGACCAACCGCGGGCGGTTCCAGTCATTGTCGTTGATGAGGATGGATCAGCAGAAAGTCAAGCCTTCGTTGACTCACTCATTGCAGCCCCAGAGATTGAAGTCTCGCTGGCATCCAGAAGTGAAGCCATTGAAAGAGTTCGCAAGGCCAAAGCAGTGGCCTTCATCGCTCTTAAGCAAGGCTTCGGTGAGGCAAGCCAGAATCCCTTCTGGGGTGAGCCACCCGCTGTTGAGATCGGAGCCGACCCTTCGCGAGGTCCTGAAACAGCTATGGTCGAGGGAATCCTGATGAAATATGCATCAAGGCGCATCCAGGACTTTTTCACCGATCAAAGCGCTCAACGGGAAGAGCTTGAAAGAGCACGGAAGGAGTTGAGAACGGCCGAGAACATACCGGAAAGACTCAGAAGCAATCTTGAGAACCTCTTTGCAAGTCTCGAAGGTGTGCTTAGCGATGAATCCTACCTGGCAAGCGATACCACAGAGAGTGAAGAAGGGTTCAGCGGCTTCCAGCCCCTCACCATCACCCGGAGTGAGATCAGTATCAGGCGAAGAGGTCCGTCCTCTGCGTATGCCATCTCGTTCCCGCTGGGATCGATGTGGGCGCTTCTGGCGGTCAGCGCAACCTTTGCGGTTTCTATCGTGCACGAGCGCACCCGTGGTACGTTGTTTCGGCTGCTTGCCGCCCCCATGACCATATATCACATCCTCGCAGGCAAGGCCCTTGCATGCTTTACAGCGGCCACTGTGGTCGTGGCAGGACTTTTCTGTTTGGGCTATTTTGCATTTGGGGTTGTGCCCAATTCAATCCTCTTGCTTGCACTTGCCATTGTCTCAAGCTCGATCGCCTTCGTTGGGGTCATGATGTTGCTCTCAACGCTTGGCAAGACCGAACAGTCAGTTGGTGGAGCATCGTGGGGTATTCTGATAATCCTGTCTATGTTCGGCGGGGGTATGATACCCCTTTTCATCATGCCAGGCTGGATGCGTACACTTGGAACAGTAAGCCCCATCAAGTGGGCAATCCTTGCCATCGAAGGTGCCGTATGGCGTCAATTTTCACCTCTTGAGATGCTCAGGCCGTGCCTAATCCTCATAGCAATAGGTGCTGGATCTTTCCTTGCAGGCGTCCACCGCAAACTCACCTGAGGGGTCGGAGCCAAAAACGTGCATCTCACGCCCTCTGGCACAATCCTTGCTAAGGCCCACCAGCATGATTAGCCGGTAGCCCCTGCTCAGCCGTTCGCTCGAAGCATGCACCATTTTGGCTCCGACCCCAAAACTTTCTTGCATTATGATGACTATCACTGACGCTTTGGTCGCAAGCCGATCTCCTCACCCGGTGGTGGTCGAGAGATACCAGCCAATACCCATTGTGCGATGGCTCTTTAAGCAACTGATGGAATATGAGTCCATCCGACTTTACAATAGCAGCGGCGATCTTCCAAATGCCGGGAACCGGCCTGGCGTTTGTACAGAAGATGCTTTCACCTGGTCCTGTAAGCCCCAATCCTTTCATGTGGGAGCGGCTACCTGCAGAAACCTACTTGATGCACTATCGGGCAGGTCGATAAGCCTCTAGCACAAAAGCCTATTCCAGTTGAGTGAGAGAGTCGATCCGGGCCTTGAACTGACCACCGGCGGCCAGTCTGTCGTCAAACTCACGTGCCATCTCAAGAATCGGAAGAGCCCTCTGACGCTCCCCTCGGTCAATCAGTGCTGCGGCATACCTTAGCATGAGTGCTGTGAGATTGACTCCGAGGTTGTTTGCCGTTGTCCTCCTGACGGGGCTTCGATCCGAGTCACTGAAGAAGGAACCTTCAAAATCCGAGATCTCAAGCCCCGTGAGGCTCTGAGCGACTTGCTCAAGATCAATCGGCTCAACCTCTTCAGGTCTCATCTCATAGTAGGCGCCACAAAGTACAGCGTGCTTCTCACTATCTGGTATCAGTCGTCGCACTCGTACAGTTGTTGCGACACACAGCGGTCTTTTGAGACGACCGGTCTGAAGCATCTCAAACCAGCCACGTATGATTTGGGCACCAGGGGTGACGACCGTACCATCTTCGCTGCGATAAGCCTTGAGATTCTCAAGGGTTGCTTCATCAAATGGAAGCGGCAGACTATACCGCCTTGCGATGGCAAGAACATAACTGTTAACATTCAGTAAACTAAGATTGCAAATTGCTACATCTTGCCTGAAGTCTTCACTTGTCTGAAGGGCAACTGCTGGGAAAGTGTCGAAATCGCCATTTGTGATCAGGATGGCGTCTTTAGGGAGATCGCGCAACATCCAGCGATTGTATGCGAGCACCGGTCCGGTGAGAAAACCGCTTGCGATAAGTACGGTATCTGCCTTGATCTCAAGGTCACGGTCACCACGCATAATCGCCTGGGGCCAGAGTGACAGCCATGCATTGCCATCATTCGGATCAGATTTGACAGCGGCCAAGATGTGGAACCAAGAGCTGTCAGCATTTACCCTGGACCATGTACTGTACATCGGATTGAAGAGATCTGCGAGCACGGTGTGAGCAAAAGCGTGCTCAGGTTCAATTTCGAGAGCAGCATAGGCGATCTCTGCGGCCCGGTCGTATTCCCCCATCCGACGTAGGCACTCAGCATACCAGGCATGGGCCTCAGCATTATCCGGCATAAGTGTCACGGAAGCCTCAAGCAGCTTGGATGCATCCTTGAGCTTGTTCGCAAGGAAAAGGTCTGTTCCTCTTTCAAAGGCTGCTTCTTTAATGCCGGTGCAACCTGTGATAGCCAATGCGATTCCAACCAGAAGCAAAATCCCTATCCCTTTCATGGTAGCTCCTTAGGTTTTGGTTAAGCCCTCAAGCCTCTTACCAACAAGTTCAGCAACCTTCTTCCCGCTCAATAGCATACCACCAAAAATTGGACCCATACGCGGACCCCCGAATACCGCATTGCATGCCATACCTGCGACATAGACATGCGGGAATATCTCTTTCGTATTCTCAAGCGTCAGCATCTCAGCGACATCAGCCCACATCGATCGCTCGCCTATCACATGCCCCGTGGGAGTCAAAAGCTTCGCTCCAACCTTACGTTCGATGATATGAGCGATTTCAGCAGCATGTCCTGTCGCATCAATCACAAACTTCGAACCCACGCTGATCGGATCAACATGCAAGCCGGCAATCTCAACTGAGCTCCAATTGACCACAAGTCCATCAATCCTTTCATCCCTTATCAAAACATCTTCAACACTGAAGAGATTCATGATCACCGCACCGGCCTTACATGCAGCCGATCCAATAGCTGTAACGGCTTCAACGGAATCCGCCGCGTAGTACCCACTATCCACCTCAACAGATCGGATTCCAAACTCATCTAGAAGTTGCTTGCCCTCTTTCTGAACAACGATCTGGTTAAACATGATCCCACCACCCCACATGCCCCCGCCAATCGAGAGCTTACGCTCAAAAAGGACAACGTTGTGCCCGTCTCTGGCAAGGTAGTATGAATCACATAGACCCGCAGGGCCCCCGCCGACAATCGCCACATCGGTTTCGAGAATACTGTGAAGCTTCTGTGAAAAAGTCTTAATGATCGCATCCGAAATCTTCACATCATCAATCGCCATCTCCTACCTCCACACTTTTCTCTGACGAAGCCACTTTCGCGTGGGTCATCTCCAGCTGACCCTGATTCAGACGGCACGCCGTAACCCTAGAGCGCTTTCATGGTATCGCTATTCGGAATGTGCTGCAACATGATTTAGCTCACATCGATTGGAAAATCCTGCTGGAAGCAGGATAGAGCCCAGGGTTATCATACAGAGTATGAGATTGATTGCTGGTATGATCTCACTTGTTGGAATTGCGATCTATGGCAAGGCGATTGTCTTGCTGGCAAGAACGGCACCCTGGAGCTCGCCGTCATTCCGCTCATGGGTAATCGGTCTTGGAGCG
>JALGWB010000041.1 GCA_025774405.1 bacterium | reverse complement strand
AAAACATATAGCCACCTGTGCATGGTAACCTCCTTCCTCGCGGGCAAGCCAAAAAGATACTGGCAAAAATGCTCGGCTAATTATAGAAACAGTTGAGTGCTTTTTCAATGCTTATTTGCTTGAAAATCCTGAACAGGACAGCCTAAAATAGGATGAGGGAAGCGAAGATGCCAGCCAATCTGCCACCACAGTATTTCGAAGCTGAAAGGCGCTACCGGGAAGCCAAGACACCTCATGAGAAAATTCACGCCCTCAAACAGATGTATGCGGTGATGCCCAAGCATAAGGGCACGGAGAAACTCCAGGGGGATATAAAACGTCGCATTTCGAAGCTCAATGAGGAGATTCAACACGCCAAGAAGACGGGCGTTCGCCGCCATACGGAATATGTCAGGCGTGAAGGTGCAGGTCAGATTGTGCTGATCGGTCCACCCAATTCTGGCAAGAGCAGTCTTGTCAAAGCTCTCACCCATGGTCAACCCGAGGTTGCGTCTTATCCTTTCACAACCAAGAAGCCATTTCCTGCAATGATGCCCTATGAGGATATTCAAATCCAGCTTGTCGATATGCCTCCGATATCTGAGACCTACTACGAAGGCTGGATATCCAACATTGTCAGGGAATGTGACATTGTGCTGATTGTGGTTGGGCTGGATGATCTCGATCCCGATGGCAACCTCAAGACGATATTTAGTCATCTTGCCGATTCGGGTATCCGCTTTACAGGAGAAGATGTAAAGCGAGAGGATCTGCCAGATTTCAGAACAGTCAAGAAGAAGACCATACTCATCCTGAACAAGACGGATCTTGGTGGAGCCAGCATTGCGAGGGACCTCATCAAACCGGTTATCGGTGACATCCCGATTATCGAAGTGTCGTGCAGAACAGGTGAGGGTATTGAAAGTCTGCCAGCTCAATTTTATCAAGCGCTTCGAGTCATCCGTGTTTATACCAAAGTCCCTGGCAAGAAGCCAGATATGTCAAAGCCCTACGTAGTCCCGAAGGGGACAACTATCCTCGATATTGCTGGTCAGATTCACAAGGATTTCCGAGAGAACCTGAAGTATGCCAGGGTGTGGGGTCATGCCCGTTACGATGGCCAGGCTGTCGGCAAGGAATACGTCCTTCAGGATGGGGATATAATAGAACTTCACATCTAGGTGCTCAGCATTGCACCGACTATCTTGCGAAGTGTGATTGCATCCTTGATTGCGTAGCCAAAGGCATCATTGTTGAAATAGACATAAACGTCGATTCCATCTCGAACGAAAGCCACCATTCTCTGGGCGCACTGAGTCAATATGCGCTTGGGATAGGTTCCACCGTATTTCTCATTGAAACCATGGAACCTGAAATAGGCAAACGAGCAAGTCACATAATCGGGACAAGCGATATCGAGCAGGTCATGAATACAGAAAGCTGCCTTCCGCCTCGAGAGTATCTCAAGAGCTTTATCATTGACCCAGCTGGGATGTCTGAATTCGACGGCATAGCGCCGCCTTCGGGGGAGCATTGCAAGGAAGTCATCGAGCCTTGAGGGGTCAAACTTGAGATTCGGCGGCAGCTGGAAAAGGATGGGACCTAAATTGCGTCTGAGCACTACAACCCTTTTCAGGAAAGTATCCAGAGCTTCTTTTACGTTCCTAAGTTTCTTCATATGGGTGATGAAGCGATTGGCTTTCACTGCGAAGATGAAACTCTCAGGCACATCAGCCTTCCACTTGGCGAACGTCGATACCTCGGGAAGGTTGTAGAAGCTGTTATTGATTTCAACTGTTTCAAAGTATCTGACATAGTAGCTGAGCCATCTGGTGGACGGCATGGATTCTGGATAGAAGATCTTTCTCCAGTGGGCATAGCTCCATCCCGACGTGCCTATGAGGATCGAGCCTATCTTACGAGATGATTTTCTTGAAGGTCGCCTCGTCGATGATCTTGATACCAAGACGCTGTGCCTCCTCGAGCTTTGATCCGGGATCCTCTCCCACAACAACAAAATCAACCTTCTTGCTTACAGATGATGCCACTGTTCCACCAAGTTGCTCAACTATCTTCTTGGCTTCACTGCGCTTATAATCATGAAGCGCTCCTGTGAAAACGAAAACCTTACCCTCGAGCCTCGTCGCGTGCCTGGGAGGGGCAAACCTCACACCTGCAGAGACAAGATCTCTTATCACTTTCTGATTTTGCTTCTGTCTGAAGAAAGCGTAGATACTCTCACCAACTTTAGGACCTATCTCCCTGATTGATGTGAGCTCATCAAGGCTTGCCTTCTCAATCGCGTCGATCGAGTCAAAGCTATCTGCTAAAACCCGGGCCACATGTTCACCAACATGCCTTATGCCGAGCGCGTAGATAAGTCGGGCAAGTGTGGTCTGCTTGCTCTTCTCGATGGCATCGATGACGTTTTGAGCGGACTTATCCGCCAGCCTCTCAAGCCCTGCTAGCTCGGATTTTTTCAGCCGGTAAAGATCTGCAACCGTTGTGACCAGTCCACGATCAACAAGCTGATTGATAAGCTTACTCCCAAGCCCATCGATATCCATTGCCCCTTTGCTGGCGAAATGCTTTATTGATTGTTTGATCCTGGCTGGACATGAAATGTTGGTACACCGTGAAACCGCCTCATCGGGATCCTTGTAGACGTCTGCGCCACAGACAGGACATGTGTCAGGTATTCTGAACTTCCTCTCCTTGCCGGTTCGTTTCTCCTTAACCACGGCGACGACCTCAGGAATGACATCACCTGCACGCTGGATGATGACTGTATCACCTATTCTGACGTCCTTGCGATCTATTTCGTCCTGATTGTGGAGGGTGGCTCTTTTGACTTCGACCCCGCCGACATGCACGGGTTCCATCACTGCAACAGGTGTCAAAGCACCCGTTCTTCCAACCTGCACAACTATGTCCTTGATCACTGTTGTAGCCTGCTCAGGTTCGAATTTGTAAGCGATAGCCCAACGGGGGCTGCGTGATATCTCACCAAGTTGACCTTGAAGATCGAGGCGATTCACCTTGAGCACCACTCCGTCTATCTCATAGTCGAGATCCTTCCTGCGTGCCTCGAGATCCTGGTGGAACCTGATCGCTTTCTCAATGGAGTCGCAAATCCTGATTTCGCGATTAACTCGCAAGCCCCAGCTTCTAAAGGAATCAAGCACCTCCGAGTGTTTCGAGAACTCTACTCCCTCAGCCCTACCTATCGCATAGACGAAAATGTTCAATTTTCGAGAGGCGGTGACTGAGGGGTCAAGTTGGCGTACTGAACCGGCTGCTGCGTTTCTTGGATTGGCGAAGAGGGGTTCGCCTTCGCGCTCTCTTCTGCGATTGAGTTCAGCGAAGTCTTTCTTTGACATGTAAACCTCGCCCCTGACTTCGAGCAGGCCTGGAACTGGTAGTTTGGTCTCGATCAGCCTCAAGGGCAGCGACCTTATCGTGCGAAGATTATCAGTCACGTCCTCCCCGACATACCCATCACCACGAGTAGAGCCCTGCACGTAGACTCCATTCCGATAGACAAGCTCAACTGCAAGCCCATCAATCTTGGGCTCAGCAACATATTCGATTTGGCTCATACCGAGCAGGCGCTTTATACGTCTATCGAACTCAACTACTTCCCCCTCACTGAAAGCATTTTGCAGGCTGAGCATCGGTATCGAGTGGGTGACTGTACCGAATTCCTCGCGGGGTGGTGCTCCCACCTTCTGCGTGGGAGAATCCGGAGTGACGAGGTCAGGATACATCTTCTCAAGTTCCTCAAGCCGCCTCAAGAGGCGATCGTATTCCTGGTCGCTGATTACAGGCGAATCCAGTACGTAGTAACGGTAGTTGTGGTAATTGATCTCTTTCCGAAGCTCTTCGATCTCTTCGGCTGCTTTCTTCTTTGAAGGTTTTGATACCAAAGCTATCACCCCTGCTTAGCCAGGAATTTCCTGAGTTTTGCTAAGCTATAGGTATTTATGACATCTCCTGGCTCAAGCCATCCTCTTCTTGCTGTTGCAATTCCGTAACGCATGTTGACAAGTTGTATTGCTGCATGGGAATCGGTGTTAATCGATATCTTGACTCCCGATTCCTTGACCTGTCGGCAATGAACGTCCCGCAGGTCCAGCCGATCTGGGTATGAATTGAGTTCGAGAGCTACTTTGTTTTTCCGTGCAGCTGCGATGATCGCCTCAAGATCGATCTCGTAGGGATCTCTTTCGTTTATGATTCTTCCTGTCGGATGAGCAAGGATATTGACATTGGGATTGGCTATGCCCTTCACTATTCGCTTGGTCATCTCCTGCCGTGACATGTTGAATCTCGAGTGTACTGCGGCGATCACGACATCGCACTTTGAGAGGATCCAGTCAGCGAGATCAAGACTGCCATCTGGCATGACGTCAACCTCGATGCCTGACAGGATCTCAATACCATCGATCTTCCTGTTGGCTTTCTTGATTGCCTGGATGTGAGCCTCAAGCTCTTCCTCATTGAGCCCGCCTGCTACCCTCACAGCTTTCGAGTGATCAGTTATAGCAATGTATCGATAACCGAGCCTCTTGGCAAAAAGAGCCATTTCTTCAATCGTGTTTGCACCATCACTTGCTTTGGTATGCATCTGAAGGTCGCCTTTGATGTCACCGAGCTCGATGAGATGGGGCAGCTTCCCTTTCTCAGCCGCTTCAATCTCCCCACTGTTTTCCCTGAGTTCGGGCGGTATGAACGGCAAATCAACAAGGCGGAAGACATCCTCTTCATGAGCACCGCCCAGATGGCGGTTGGTCTTTGCCTCGAAAACACCATATTCGCTGACTTTAAGGCCCTTCCGCTTCGCTCGGTCTCTAATAGCAACATTGTGGTCCTTTGATCCAGTGAAATAGTGCAGGGCTGCACCGTAGCTCTTGCTGTCAAGAATCCTGAGATCTACCTGGATTCCCGATCTGAGCAAAACACTTGATTTGGTGTCTCCTTTCGCAATCACATCAGCCACTACATCCATACCAGTGAAAGCTTCCATTACCTTATCTCGGTGGGTCTGCTTTGCAATCACAAGGATATCAATGTCGCCGATCGTCTCCTTCATCCGTCTGAGACTTCCGGCTATGTCTATCTGGATAATACCCCTCTGGGACTTCAGTATCTTCACAATTGATTCTGTATAGGTGAGGGCATCGGCGAGCTTGAATCTTCCGACGTGCCGGCGATACTGCTCGATGCCTTTCAGGATCTTCTCCTCGAGTTTCTCCCTTATTCCGTCAAGGCTGTGCAGCTTCCCTGCACGAGCTGCTCTTTCAAGATCATCAACGTTCTTCACGCCAAGTTCTTTGTTGAGTCTGACAGCCAGTTTGGGTCCAACACCGGGTATGCTTAGCAGGTCAGTAAGGGTATAGACAGGATCCTGCTTGAGTTCCTCGTAGAACTTGCAGGTTCCCGTCGATATTATCTCCTCAATCTTTTCTGCAAGACTGCTCCCGATACCCGGTACTGTCTTAAGCTCGCCTGTCGCCGCAAGTGACTTAACATCATCCGGAAGATCTCTTATGACCCTCGCAGCACGGCGGTAGGATCTGATGCGAAAGGGGTTTTCATTTTTGAGCTCGAGGATGTCAGCTATTTCATCGAAGATCCTGGCGACATCTATGTTTTCCACGAAATCCCCTCCGATCAAAGACTATGTAAGCCCATTTTGATAGTCAAGCATCTCATTATGTGCTAATATCCTATCGAGGCTGATCTGCCATCTGAGGAAGTGAAGTGAATACAAACATCAGGGTTTTCAAAGTCTTCGGCATTCCCATCGAGATAAACGTTTCATGGTTCATCATCTTCGCTCTAATATCCTGGAGCCTTGTCAAGGGCTATTTCCCCGCCAATTATCCGGATCTTTCAATTGCGAGCTACTGGGCAATGGGACTCATCGCTGCCTTTCTGCTTTTTGCTTCAGTCCTGCTCCACGAACTTGGACATTCTTATGTAGCCAAGACACATGGTGTCCCGATCAAGAGGATAACGCTCTTTCTCTTTGGCGGTGTGTCACAGCTTTCAAAGGAATCTGCCAATCCCCGAATCGAATGTATGATTGCTATTGCTGGTCCAGGGGTCAGCTATGTCTTGATGATTGTCTTTTTCGTAGCGTACTACATCGTTTCACGTACATCGACCTCAGGAGCGATCGCCCCTGTTTTGAAATACCTTGCCTATGTCAATGGTATCCTTGGGACCTTCAACTTAATACCGGGCTTTCCTCTCGATGGCGGGCGCCTGTTAAGAGCCTTCATTTGGAAGGTCACTGGCGACCTGCAACGCTCAACCTACATTGCCAGCAAGGTAGGTGGAGCCATAGGGTTCAGTTTCATCGCATTAGGTTTCATCTCGGTATTCACGGGGCGCTTCATCTTTGGTCTCTGGCTGGTGCTCATCGGATTCTTCCTTCGCCAGGCTGCCGAAGCAAGTTATCTGCAGGTGGTCGTAAGCAACACGCTCAAGGGAGTCAAGGTAGGGGACATAATGAAGGCTGACGTCATTACTGTCCCGGAAAGCATAACCATACAGGATCTCATCGATAACTACTTTTTCAAATACCACTATGATTGTTTTCCAGTAACCCTGGCGGGTAGATTGAGGGGGCTCATCACACTTGACGACATGCGCCAGGTTCCTCGGAGCAAGTGGTCGGAGACTACGGTTTCAGAAGTGATGCAAAGTGATGTGGACACTCTCAAAGTTACTCCACATGATGATGCTGCTGAGATTCTAAAACGGGTCGTGAGAGACAGGTGTGGCAAGATGCCGGTCGTCGAAGGGGATCGCGTTGTCGGTATAATCACGAGAAAAGACATACTGGAGGCGCTTAGGATTTTCTCCGACCTTGGGCACTAGTCTGCTTTGATCTCCAACCCGATCGCACCAACTTCTTCAATCTCAATACGGTAGTAACCACTGGTGAGAGGGGAGAAGGAGATTCTGCCCTGTTCACTGTACTTTGTCTCACAGGCTCCAGGTGAGTAGAGTTTTGCCTTGAGTCCATCTGGTCTGTCAGATGTGCTTTCCTCAACTATGATAACCTCAGGCTTGACTGCTTCTCTCTGCGGTTTCAGTTCAACAGTTACGAGGAAGCCTGATAATGATTTTGAGATTCTGGTGACTGTCCTTGATGCCCTATGCCTCCGGATTGCAGCGGGTGAAAGTCTTCTGGGCGGAAGAAGATTACCCGTGGATTCGAGAATCTTGCATATGCCATCCCTTATGACGAGAGCGATGTCGAAATGGGTTCGGGCGGTGGTGCTCTCCGAAATCACTGCTTCCGCCTGTGCCAGGGCTGCTTCAGTCGGTGCTATCGGATTGGTTTCGTTGGCACTTATAAGCTGTCTGAGCTCTGCAATATTGTGGAGGCAAAAACCGCACCTTGCAAGATGAGCTTCGATCCTTGCTCGTTGCTCGGGCGAAACAACACCGTCGATATAGGCAGTTATCTCCTCGTCGGTAAGGCATCTGTCTTTCATTATCAACACCCTTACTTGCGACGCTTATTCCCCCTGTTTCCCTACAAGAGCTTTGATCTTCTTTAAGGCTCTTGATTTCCGTGCTGAGATTGCATCGGTCGTCATGTCTAGAAGATCAGCGATCTCTCTTTCCTTCATACCTTCTATGTAGTAAAGTTTCAAGATCAATCTGTCCTTAGCCTCGATCATGTTGAGAATCTCCTGCACCGTCAGATTGACATTCAGGCTGTGCTCAAGGTCAAGTCCGTCTCGAATTATCTTCTCCAGTTCTTCATCTTCGGCGATAGGCGTGTAAAGTGAAATCGTGGGCTGGCGCATTCTCTGACGTAGATAGTCATAGGTTTTGTTTCTCGTGATGCTGACAAGCCATGTTGAGAGCCTTGATTTCCAGCTGAACCGCCGCAGTGCAATGCAGTCATCAGCCAGTAGCTTCTCAATCACCGCAGCAAAAATGTCAGCGGCTATCTCAGGTTCGTTGATTGAATACTTGGAAAGTAATCGATAGATGGTCCCATAGATGCAACTACTGTATCTTGAAAGAAACTCCTTCCACGCGGTCTCGTCGCGGGCAATGCAGCGTTCTGCAAGCTCTTTTTCGGTCATTTGAGTTCAAACAGGATCAGGGCTGTACCAATCAGGGCAATCACAACCACCAGTATGTACGATCTACTGTGAGGGGAAATCTTACCGAGTATGCTATCAAGGTTTGTCGCAAGCGATTCACCACCGCCATATAGGATTATGGTTTTCTGCCCTGAACGATCGAACACGATTATTGCTGGCACAATCTTCTGCTCCAGGACCTGCTGGTAGATGAGACCTGAGTCAACATAGATGGGAATTTCAAGATCCAGATTGAGTGCCAGATCTCGGATCCTCTCCGGGCTGCCTGTAAAAACACATATCGGTTTCGCCCCAGCCGCGGTTATCCTGGTCGCCTGGCTATCAAAGTAAACAGCACCTTCGCGGCATTCCTCGACTTCAGGCTTGCAGAAGTAGATCACGAGCACCCTGCCTGCTGATATTTCACCGAGTCTGTGGGGCACATCCCAAAGGTCTGTGACAGCCAGATCGTTCAGACCTGATTGGTCGGCACTGGCGTATCCGGCAAAAGCGATTATGATAGCGATGAAGATAGTTGCAAACTTCATTCAAGTTCCTTCAAAATGGCTTCGATCGTGGTTCGCTTGGTGCGTGTCACTTCAACCCATGCTTCCCACCGTCGATATCCATCCTTCGCGATTATGATTTGATGGTTGCCAGGGGAGACCTCTATTGCTGATGGTGTCACACCCACTGGCTCTCCGTCAAGTAAGATGGTGGCCCCCTGGGGATGAGAGGATGCGACAATGTAACCTATGGCATTACTTCTGGTCTGGTGCTCTTCCTTGGAAATCCGCTGTGGAAGCAGAATCCCGCCGGTGATCAAGAGCGCTGCAATGAGCAGGCTTTTCCAGCTCACCCTGTATCTCGATGGACCCCTCACGAGAGTCTGGAGGTATGTCTTTGGGTCTCCATAGAGGGCATAAGATGCCCAGGTGAGATCACCTATGCCACACTGTCCCACAACTTCTAGTCTTGCAAGGCGTAAAGCCTCACCGATTGATGATCCTTCGAGCAGATACCTGTAAAAGTTCGAACTCAGCAGAGCGGCCGTTCGACTGCGAATGTCCCAGAGCGTAGCGATGCAACATCGCGTACCTCTTTTCAGAAATGTATCTACAAGGCCAACAGAGCTCTTCCATGCATCGGGCCAGGAGGCTGTGCACATATTGAGGAAAACGATTTGGGGTGGATGCTGAAGACCGGAGATCGACTCTCCAGTTATCACTGAATCTCTGGCGATCTCCATGCCTGCTTGGCGTGCATCGTCTGAAATCAACCCATGACCTGTGAAATGGAAAATAGTGGAGTTGGGCAGGTAGGACAGAAGATATTTCTCATCGACTCTGCTTCCCGTTGCTATCCTCAGCCGGGCCTTTTTGCTTCGAAAAATGCTCCTCAGGGTGTCAATTTCATATTCTACATCGGTCCTGATCGAGGGATCATTGGTTGGATCACCGACAATTAGAACCGAACATGGCTTGTCTGGCACGAGTTGTTCACCTTGAACCTCGTGGGCGAAGAGTCTTCTTCCAGTGGGAATGTGAAGAGCAAGAAACCTCTCACCATCATAGATCACCTCGATCGGCAGATAGGCGAGGTCACGGTCAACTTGAAAAATGACAGTCGTCACCTCATCTGAGTCCATAACGGTTTGCCTGAAATCATCACATTCGGCTCTAAAGAGAGCCTGGAAAAGGGCGAGTCCTAAAGTCTTGAGCTCCTGCTCCAGCTCCTGCTTGCCCGACGTGGCCGTTTCTGTTCCAGCATAGATCGATTTTTCTGCCAGTTCGAGGCAGGCTTGACAGATGCTGTCAATCACCGATCTGCTGACCTCCCAACGCTTGATCAGGGGTTGAGTACCATAGTCGATACTGACTGACAGGCTATGCTCTGAGGCAAGTGTGATCTGGATGTCAATGGTTTCCATTTTCTACCCCAAAGCCATGTTATGGCATCCCGAAGGAGGTTTCAAGATTGCATCAGTTCTTCCTTGCTTGTAGTCACCCATTGGGTTTAAATAATCCAATAAGTCGGTTAGGGATTATGATCACATCATATCGGACCTATCGATATTCAGTTGCGCCACAGGTAAGCAAGGTTGTTCTCTGGCTCCTCATCGCCAATGTTGTGATTTTCGTCCTCCAGCAGTTTTTCCTCAACCGGTTCCTGGGTGTACTGGGACTCGTGCCTTCACGAGTTCTGCATGGACATATCTGGCAATTGCTAACATATATGTTTCTTCACGGCAACGTACTCCATGTTTTCTTCAATCTCATCTTCCTGTGGATGCTTGGTTCGGAGCTTGAGCGTTACTGGGGATCGAATTTCTTTCTCAAATACTATCTCGTTACCGGGATTGGGGCTGGTGTGGTCAATGTCCTGGTTCAACCATACTCTCGTATACCGACGATTGGCGCATCTGGTGCGATTTTCGGTTTGATCATAGCCTTTGCACTTGCCTTCCCTAATAGGGAGCTGCTGCTTTATTTCGTGCTGAGGATCAAGGCAAAACACTTTGCCGTGCTGGTTGGGTTGATTGAGCTTTTGGCATTGTTCATGATGCCGAATGCGTCTATCGCAAGGTTTGCTCACCTTGGGGGTTTGGTGGTAGGCTATTTTTATCTCAAGCGGGAGATCTATACCTGGCGCTTGAGGAGGCTGCTTAGCGGATGGCAGGAGCGAGCTGAGCAAAGGGCCGCAAGCAAGAAGCTGGCTCGTCAGCGGCAAATCAGGGCGGAGGTGGATCGCATATTGGACAAGATCAATACACAGGGTATCGACTCATTGACAGCTCGTGAACGGCGTTTTCTCGAAAAGCAGGGCAGGGATAGGGTATGAAGTATAGGAAATTGCATAGATGGGATGTCACGCCGAGGGAAGCCGTTCAGATTCAGTATCGCCTGAGCAAGCTCATCCAGCCGGTCTGGGAC
>JALGWB010000393.1 GCA_025774405.1 bacterium | reverse complement strand
CTCCCTGTCTCAGCTGAAGAGGTTCACCGGCAGCAATCCTGATCTGCTCCCTGACGATGTCAATCCCGGTGACCATCTCGGTGACCGGGTGCTCAACCTGGATTCTGGTATTCATCTCTATGAAGTAGAACCTACCGCTTGCGTCCATCAGGAACTCAACTGTGCCGGCATTCTCATAGCCCAAGGCAAGACACCCTCGAACCGCTGCCTCCCCAAGCTTCGCCCTCAAACCCGAATCCACCGCTGGTGAAGGTGACTCCTCAATGAGCTTCTGATGCTTGCGCTGAATCGAACAGTCACGCTCACCGAGAAAGATTCCGTTACCATGCGCGTCGCAAAGCACCTGAATCTCTATGTGCCTCGGGCGCTCAATCAGTTTCTCAATATACACAGAGCGATTGCCAAAACTAACCTCGGCTTCAGCTGCGGCAGCAACGAAGGCTTTCTCCAGCTCGCTTTCATTCCTTGCCAATCTCATACCCTTGCCCCCACCACCACCTGAAGCCTTTATCATAACTGGATAGCCAATCTCGTGAGCAACGGAGACAGCATCCTCAACCTTCTCGATTGAGCCAACACTTCCTGGAACGACAGGTACACCTGCACCCAGCATTGCCTCTCTGGCGGTTGCCTTGTCTCCCATCTTTGCTATGACCTGAGTGGGCGGACCTATAAACTTGATTCCGCACGATTCGCAGGCCTCGGCAAAGTCAGAATTCTCTGCGAGAAATCCGTAGCCGGGATGTATTGCCTCAGCCCCCGTGACCTCAGCACCACTTATTATCCTCGGCACATTGAGGTAGCTATCCGTCGCCCTGGCAGGACCAATGCAGACAATTTCGTCAGCGAAACGGACGTGCAGACAATCCCTGTCCGCTTCTGAGTAGACTGCAACTGTGGCTATGCCCAGCTCCTTACAAGCCCTTATGATCCTGAGGGCTATTTCTCCTCTGTTGGCAATGAGTATCTTCTTAAACATTGGTACTAAGTCGGCTTACTCGGATGCAAACGGTGCCCATGCAACATCTGAGCCCGTCTCGATTCCTTTCGCCTTGATTGTTAGCGCTGTGGGGCTCGAGGCAAACCTCAGCGCATCCTCAAGGGTAATTACTCCTTTATTGTACCATGCAAGGAGGGATTGATCAAACGATTGCATGCCATATTCCGTCACGCTCTCTTCGATGAGACTCTTTATCATGGGTGTCTTCTTCGGATCAATAAGATACTCCTTGACCGTCTCAGTGGCGACAAGCACCTCAACAGCAGGCACTCTACCTTCAGCATCTGCGCGTGGCACAAGTCGCAGTGAGATTATCGCCTGCAGACACGAGGCAAGCAAAAATCTAACCTCCTGGTGCTGATGAGGCGGGAAGAAGGAGATGATTCGATTGACCGCCTGCCCAGCATCGACGGTATGCAGTGTACTGAAAACCAGATGCCCTGTGTTGGCAGCTGTAAGGGCAATTGACATGGTCTCACGGTCTCTTATTTCACCAACCAGGATTACATCAGGATCCTGCCTGAGAATGTAGCGCAGAGCCTGCCCAAACGATTCAGTATCACTACCTACCTCGCGCTGACTGATCAAGCTCTTATTGTCTCGATGCAGGAACTCAATTGGATCCTCGATTGTGATTATGTTCCGCCTTTGGTTCTCATTTATCTCCCTGACCATCGCAGCCAGTGTAGTCGTCTTGCCCGACCCAACCGTACCCGTCACCAGAATCAAGCCTCTAGGTCTGAGGGCAAGTTCCTTAATGATTGGCGGAAGATTGAGTTCATCAATGCGAGGGGGATCGAATGGAATGAGCCTGAACACCATTGCCGTTGAGCCCCGCTGCCGATAGAAGTTAGCCCTGAATCTGGCGAGCCCGGGTACCCCAAAAGCAAAGTCCACCTCGTTGTTCTCTTCGAACTGCTTCTTTTGCTTCGGTGTCAGAATCTGCTCACAGGCAGCCTCAACCTCATCAAGGGTTGGCGGCTCGACATCCAGCGCCTGTAACTCTCCATCAACGCGCATGGTGGGAGATGTTCCAACCTTGATATGCAGATCTGAAGCGTTCTTTCTAACTATCTCTTCGAGCAGGGC
>JALGWB010000392.1 GCA_025774405.1 bacterium | reverse complement strand
CCATGGAGGAGCCGTTCTATCGAAGGAGACTGGAGGAGCACTTTGGCATCGAAGTGCTTGTGCCCGAAAACGGCGAACAGGGCACCATCGATCGTATCATCTATGATGAACTTTGCCAGGGGAGGTTCGAAGCCTCTTCACGCCACACCTGTGTGCGGATCATGAGCGGTCTGGTGGGGCGTGGTGCCCAGGGCATTGTCCTGGGATGCACTGAGCTGGGTTTGCTTCTCCAGGCTGGCGACCTAAGTGTTCCACTGTTCGACACCACTCGTCTCCACGCGGAAGCAGCAGTCAATCTGTCCCTTGCCGGAGGGTAAGCGGCTATTTCCGTGCTTGGCAGCGTAAGGGGGAATCTGACGTGGGGCGCTGAGTCCTGTGAAGAAGCCTCGAGGCTCTAGCCTCGGGGCTTCTTGCTGTGCATGACAATATTGGACAACAGCGAAGCTGGCACGAATAGTCTGAACATCTTAACACGAGGAGAATCTCCGGGGGGAATTAAGAAAGCCACAACTCCATCTAACACAGGCTTTAGGTCTCACTAGATTCGCTTGAACGCTTCGCACTTGGCAAAGCTCGAAAAAGGCTTTGCGAAAAACCTTAACAATAGGGTAGATGTTCATTCTGCCTTGACTCAACGTGAAGAAGGCCATACAATGGTCGCACCTTAAGCAGCACTAGTTAGGTAATCACTGCTAACACTTGGCAGAGGAGGAGAGAAATGAGTGATAGATATGATCCAAAGACTACACCGTGGGAAATCGAAGAAAAGGACTTTCCTGCCAAGGGCGAGTCCGAAGAGAAACTGAGGTTTCTGTTGCGGTATGCTATTCTTGCCCCTTCAAGCCACAACACCCAACCCTGGAAGTTCGCGGTTCGAGATAACGAAATTCGGATCTCCGCAGACAAGACCCGGTGGCTGAAGGTCGCCGATGCTGACCAACGAGAGTTACATATCAGCGTGGGTTGTGCTCTGGAGAACCTGGTCATTGCAGCCCAACACTTCGGATATGCTGACCAAGTGGAGTACTTTCCACAGGGCGAAGACAGCTTGGTGGCAGTAGTGAAACTGATACCCGAAGGGAAAACGGAGAGACCTCGGGATCCAGTCCTCTTCGAGGAGATTCCCAGAAGACATACCAACCATAAGATATACGATGCCAGACCGATACCTGAGGCGCAGATGGCCCGCTTGCATGCCTGCTGCGACGAGGAGGGCTTCTGGTTCTTCCCAACAAACGAGGCTCCCAACGAAGCAGAGCTCAGGCGCAGGGTCGATGAGCTGATCACCCGCGGGGATGCCATTCAGTTTGCCGACCCAACCTATCGTGAGGAACTGGGCTACTGGATTGGGCAGGGTGTCTTCGGCACTCCCTGGCTGATGGCCAAGATTACGCAGCTAGCGGTTACCTATCTGAACGTGGGCAAGAGACAGGCAAAGAATGATTCGGAGTTGCTGCTGAGTGCTCCTGTACTGGCCGCCTTGGGCTCAGCGGTTGATGACCGTAAGTCCCAGGTGAAGGTTGGTCAGATCTTCGAGAGAATCGCCCTGACCGCTACCCATCTTGGGATGGCAGTACACCCCATGAGTCAAATCCTTGAGATTCCCGAGTTGAAGACCGAGGTATCGACACTCTTACCTAAAGAGAACCTATTCCCGCAACATACGTTCCGGCTGGGCTATGCGGAGCCTGAGAAGGAGCACACGCCGAGGAGATCTCTGGAGCAGGTATTATTGCGGGAAGCAGCTAGTATTCGCACTTATAAAGGAGGACAACATGGTCGAGCAAGCGATTAGGGATGTTACGAGAAGGTTTGTAGAAACGTGCAATCGGGGGGATGCAGCGGCTGCGGCCGACTTCTACACTGACGATGCGAAGCTTCTTCCCCCAAATATGGAAATGGTTACTGGGAAACAAGCGATTGAAGATTTCTGGAAGGTCGCTATGGCAATGGGTATTCGGAATATGAGTCTTGAACCGATAGAGATGTGGGGTGGACCCCATCATTAGGACAGGACAGGGGCTATATTAAGATTGGGTCCCGCTATCCTCAAGGGGTCTGGTGTTAAGGATTCTAACACATCTCCACT
>JALGWB010000391.1 GCA_025774405.1 bacterium | reverse complement strand
AGGAATGCTTTTGACATTGTCTGGGATGGTCGGGATGACAACGGTGAGATTGTCCCGTATGGGATTTACATTTTGCGCGTCGAGGTACGATTCAAGGTTGCACCCTACAATGAACGGCAGAATATTGCAGTGGCGGTCATAAAGTAGGAGAGAAACATGAGGCTTGCAGCATTTATGGTGATTGTGGCGATTCCATCAGTTGCCGCAAGTGGGTTCGTAAGCATGGAAGAGGGTGCAAGAGCAACCGGCATGGGTGGTGCCTTCGTTGCTGTGGCCGATGATGCGAGCACTGTCTTCTGGAATCCCGCTGGTGGAACGATGCTCGATGGACTCGAACTCACCGGTATGAGAACAAGACTCTTCGGGGTCAGTGGACTTACTGAGGATTGCTTTGCTATCGGGTACGGGAGGGGGAGCAGTCTCGCTGGTGGATTCGGTTGGAGTCGGTCAGCAATTGAAGATATCTATAATGAGAATGCCTTTGTGATTTCGATAGCCAAGGGTTTTGCCGATGGCAGGCTTTCTTTTGGTAGCGCCCTGCGAATCCACAGGATCTCAGCTCCAGGCTATGATTACTATAACGATCCGGCCTTCAGGAGCAGCGATACCGGTTATGGTGCCGACCTCGGTGTCATATACAAGGTACCAAAGTGGTCAGTTGCGCTCGTCTGGCGTAACATTGGAGAGCCCGAGCTGAGCCTGTTGAGCACGACTGAAACCCCGGATCCGATCTACTCGGAGATAAGGATCGGTGGAACGTATGTCTTTCGTGAGGTCATGTTGATAAGTGGCGAGATCAGACGAGTGCGTGAGGCTCCAGGTTACTATGATGGTAAGACAAGTTTCCATCTCGGGACGGAGATCTGGTTTTTCAACGCTTTTGCCCTTCGTGCCGGTGTCAACAGAGACAGGGCAACAGCAGGTTTGGGATTGAGAGTTGACAGGCTCACGATAGATGCAGCGATCATCTCAGAGAGGCGACCAGGCAACAAGTATCGTCTGTCGCTTTCCCTGGATTGAGTTGGAGAAATGGGGGGGTTGGCTTGAAGCTTTCGATTGCACTTTTGATGATTTTGATTAT
Source organism: bacterium (assembly GCA_025774405.1). Taxonomy (GTDB): domain Bacteria; phylum Arandabacterota; class Arandabacteria; order Arandabacterales; family Arandabacteraceae; genus JALGWB01. The sequence continues at coordinate 1,008 of JALGWB010000391.1, read as the reverse complement.
GACAGGGATCTGCTGGGGTGCAACAAGGCTTGAGGGATATACTGAGTTCTTCGCTCAGATGAGCGGAGAATCAAGGGTTTGGCGCTTTGATAATCCCCAGTTGTTGACCGAATTCAGATTTATTAGCACACCCTGGCCAAGTACTGAAGCCTTTCTTAAAGTGCAGGGTCTTTCCAATAAGTGGGACAATGAGAGGTGGGAGAACTTCTTCTTTCTCAAGGAAGGGCACCTTAAGTTCCGGGGAGATCATATTGAGACTTATATCTTCTCTGGGCAGGATCGCTTTTGGCTCAACGAGCCTTTGCTTAACATCGTAAGCAATGACATTGTCAAAGATGACGACTATGGGCCTAAAGCCCAGGGCGTAAGGCTTGACTTCTGGGGTGTCTGGGGTCTCAGTGGCACGCTTTTCTACAGTGATAAGAGCACCCCTTATCCGACAGTTGTCTCACCAGACATACCCGCCGGCAATCCATATGCTGTGGCTGATATCGTTAGTACCGATGATTTCAGGGCGGCGCGTCTAAAGCGATCCTTCCTCAAGAACCGTGCGACTGTTGGTGCAACCTATGCTCGCAAGGATTACTCAAGCGGTAGACGTGACTATGATGAAGTAACAGCAGCTGATGTTGAAATTGCACTTGGCGAGCTATTCAAGCCCCTGATGCCTTTTGGAAGAATGACCCTCATTGCTGAAGGGGGAGCCAATCTTTCAGGGTGGCTCGGCGACCAAACTCCCCACGGCTGGAAGGTTGAGGTCAGAGATATAGGTGTTGGTCCACTTACTTTGATTGCCAATGCATACGATTTCGAGAATGATTTCTATACGCTTGGACTGGCTCGTGGCGACGTCTGGGACGATAACGACTACCACGGTCATTATCTCCAGATGGACTATCGTTTTCCCCGAAAGGCCATAAACCTCAAGGCATGGCGATATCGGAATAAACCGCATAAGTTCACAAGTGAGCGGCAACCATTTGAGGAAACCGGTGGTGAGGTCTATGT
>JALGWB010000040.1 GCA_025774405.1 bacterium | reverse complement strand
ACCGCATAAGGGAGAATCTGAGAAAGTACCATAAGGAAACCTATAGTGGTGTCGTCAATGCAAGTATCAACGAAACGCTCGGCAGAACGATAATGACTTCACTGACCACCTTGATTGTGGTGATATTCCTGTTCTCGATGGGTGGCGAGGTCTTGCGTGATTTCTCCTTTGCACTCCTTGTCGGGGTTATCGTCGGTACGTATTCTTCCATTTTTGTCGCAAGCCCAATTCTTATCGAATGGTACAACAGGTCGCCGGTGCGCAGACGCTGAATGTACCTTATTGTGGACATCTGAGCTTTCTTTTAGGACATTTATTATTGGTCGAGTATTCATATCGATTGGTAAGTGTCCTGTTGGTAGCCTCTTAGGCAGGAAGGATGGCTGACATGGCTGGCACAGGTATTGCATATGAGCTGAGTGGAGGACGTAGAATGGTTCGAATAGCTCGTGTCAGCGCGGTCTTCCTTCTGGCCTTAGGGCTACTCATGACTAGCGTAACCTGGGGCAAGACCCGGAGTAAGGGAGGCTCTGTCCGAGAAACCTTGAGTTCAAATGAGGCAGGGGTCGGAACCACCCAGATTGCTGGAGACAAAGTTGCTCCGAAGCGTCATGATAGGGCTCGGGCAGAAAGGATTGAGCCACAGGTCATATTCAGAGCTGTGGCGACGGGTCTCCGCTCCGGTAGGCCTGAGGCATTTGTCGGGTACTTTGGGAAAGGGAGGGTGCGGCTGGATTTTGGTGAGGGGGGACCGCGCGGCGGGTTGTTTACCAAGAGTCAAGCTTACTACCTGTTGTCACAGTACTTGAAACGAGCTCAGACCATGAGTACACGGTTCATAAGGAGCCCACAGGTGAGCACCGGGCATGGGCATCCCTCCACTCTTCTGGAGAGACTGTGCAGATACAGAAGCGGTGTGGTATCGAAGCAGCTGATCTTTGTTTCACTGTCTCTTGAAGACAACCGCTGGGTCATATCCGAGATGAGGATTATCCCCGCTCAGTAGCTCCACTCACCAGTCGCTTGATGATCTATGTTGAGACGTGTTGCCAACTTCAGCACTGTCGCTCTGCTCGGGCTTGCCGTTGTCGATGTTTTCAGCGGCTGGAAGACCAACAACCTGCCTTTGATCCTGTTTGTGATTGCTGCTGGCGTTGGTGTGACAGCAGTCCAGAATCTCTGGCTCAGGCGAGCAATTGCCATCCTCGCAACAGGTTGCTTTGTCATACATGCCGCAGCGGTTATCCAGATTCGAAACATTACCCATAATTGGGAAAGCATAAAAGATGCTAGAGCTGAGGAGATCCTGTCAGATTCTGAAGTGTTCATCAGGGAAGTGATCGATGGACTGTCAACCGTTGTTGTCAGGTCTGCTGATGATCCAGGAGTCGTAGAGGGGCTCAGATCCCTTTCAGCCAAATCACTCTTCGATGCCCTTGGTGAACTTATCCGGGGTAGCTCCAAACAGGTGAAAATCGAGGGCATTGTAGCGGCCGATACCTCGGGTAAGGTCCTCGCCTGGCAAGGTCATGTACCTGACAGTGTTGGCATCTATGTCACACGGAAACGGGAGCATAAGGTTGCCCTTGTTACAAGCACAACCCATGATTGGCTCGAGGTGAGACAGCCTGTCACTGTCGACGGTGACTTGCTTGGCCTGGTGATTGCGTATCGCAAGATCAAACCACGTTTTGCCTACTTCACGCGGCACCGAGCAAGTGAAGATATTCAGAACGAACTCAGGCGGCTCACGGGCTACAACATTCGTTTCGACCTTGCCCTAAGGGATCAGCAGCATGGCATCGCCGAAGGTGTCAAGAGGGAAGTTCGATTGCCGGACGGAACCCTGCTTGGCTTCTTGGGTGTGCAAATGCCACTGGTAAGCGGTGAGGTTGAGCGAATAAACCAGGAAGGCCTCTTCTTGGCATCGGTTCTAAGTCTTGCCTTGATTGCAGTGGCTTTTGCTCTTAGTGTAAGGTTGCTTTTGGGGCGAAGATTTGTTCTTGCCTCTAACCCTAATATCCTATCAGCGGTACTTGCTCTCATTGGCTTGCGAGCCGGCATTGCGCTTGTTCGTGAACATCTTTTGCTTGAAAGATACGAAGCATTTACCTCGGTTGACTTTGCAACACAGGCACCTCTGGGAATCCTGCGCTCGCCTTTTGATCTTGCTGTTACAGGAGTTGTGGCGCTTGTTGCTGCTGTGATTGTTCTCATTGCGAGGGTGAGACGCCCGGCATCTCGTTTTCGTACAGGATCACGGGCTCAGGATGCGATTCCAGCAGTTATTTTGGCAGCAATTGCCGGAATTGGGGCGGCAGGACTGATGATTGGTGCTGCCTTTCTTCTCAAACGCATCCACAACGATATGTCATTCGATCTGCTGAGCGTTTCGGCATTTGACTTCCATGCGTCTGTCATATTTCTCCGAATTGGCCTGATTTCGATCACACTTGCTGCGATTCTTGGTGGTGCTGCCATCCTGGAGTCGCAACTCGTGCTCTTGAGACGTATCTCAAGGACAGCTGAGGGTTGGAAGGGTCTCTTCACCCTCGGGATTGTATTCGCTGGACTTGTGATTGGTTTCGTCGTTGCCGGGGCTGAGCCGGTTGCAATTGGGATTGCTGCTTTGTCACTGGCTTTCTCGATTTTGCTCGATCGCATTCGGACTCGGAAGTACGCATTTAGCCTGATTGCTGTAACCCTCTTGCTCGTACTTGCTGCCTCAGTAGTAGAGTTTCCTTTCGCCCTCAGTGATCATTTAGCCAAGAAGGAGGCTGCAATAGAGGCTCTTGCATCACGAATTGCACGTCAAACCGATGAGTGGAAGCTTTTGGTTCTTGAGCAAACAGCTGATGACATAGAGTCCAACGCGGGGATCATTAAGGCGATTCGGAATCCTGGACGTGGCCTGGATGCCTTTGCTCTCAGGCTTTGGGCAAATTCAATCATGAGCCCCGCTGGGCTCAACGGGGGAATCTACATCCTGGATTCACATGACAGGATAGTAGGCAGATTTGCCCCAGGACAAGTAGGTGATATTTCTAACATAGAAGGCATGATCAGGCGCGCTCGGCTTTCAATGCAGAAAATGCTCGTTGTCACTGCCGCGACCATCGGCAGTCGTACTGTTCCAGTGCATCTGGGCGTGATACCAATCTTTGATGCTGATGTCTACCTCGGCTGCATAGTCGTCGCTATTCCGCATGGCTACAGCGATCTTGAATCATTGGTGCGATCTGGGGGAGGGCTATTCGATCTCGTTGGTGGGAGGGCTGGACCCGATGAGATGCTTGGCTACGACGTCGATGCAAGTATTGTCAGCTCAGGACGTATAACCAGCACCACCTCAAGCCAGCTTGAAGTTGGAAAAACGATCAAGGCACTTGAAGGCAGGACACTTGCTGAACCAATGTGGTTTCAGCTCAGGGTCGGCGGAAAGTCAAACCGATGCTATGCGATCAGACCTGAAGGTCGCACGGAGGCAATTCTTTTCAACTTCCCACTGCCTGCCACCAATGAACGCATCGTCTACTTCATGTCGATCCTCGTTGGCTATATCATCCTTGGATTTGTTCTGCTTTCAGCAGCCGCTCTTTCCCATGCCATCCATTATGCGATCCGACGAATGCGTGGTGCTTCAAGGCTGAGGCTTCGATGGAGCTTTGGACACAAACTTGCTCTGGCGTTCGTCCTGATTGCTATCGTACCGACTTTGATTCTCGGGACGGCAAGAGGTCATGGAGTCAAAGGCTGAGGAGGGACTCAAGCTTGCTCGCCTGGCTCTGGAGCGGCTTGTTCGAGACGACGCTGAAAGGTTTGTTGAGAATCCAATTTTGATGGCTGCTCTGCAAGATGAGCCTTCGCTGATCGCCAATCTGGTTAAGCCGGGAAGTTCAGCCGCCGTGCTGGATGCTGACGGTGAGATAGTCGCGAAGTATGGCAATCCAACCATACCGGCTGAGGTGCTTAATGGTGTTCTCAACCGGGGTGAGGCATATAGCTTCTTCTCGGTTGAAAATGGTCTTGAAGCTAAGTCCGCATTTCCAGTAAGGGATGTGATACTTCCGACGAAGATAGTCGGTTGTGCATTTGTTTCGAGACATCTTGATGACAGGCTTGCCCGCCAGCTGGCGATCGAACTGGGGAGGGATATCAATTTCTTCAATTTGAGCAAGGTGGGTGCATCAAGTTCACGCGAGATATTCGTATCCGAGCTGGTAAGTGATAGGGTTTCGCCGGATGCCTATATCAACTGTTTTCTACGTGGGCGCGAGCGCCATTTCACCTGGCAGCGTGTTGCTGATACTGATGTCGTGATGGGATATAGTCCCCTCAGAGACTATGATGGAAAGGTGATCGGTGCAGTCTCAGTTCCGGTCGTCTTCAGGAAGGATGATGTTGGCAGGCGGATGGAATGGACCTCGGCTGCCATATCCTACCTCGTGGTTGTGGTAATAGGTACAATCTTCGTCTTCGGCCTTCTGCTTGCAAGGAGGATTTCTCAGCCAATAAGGGAGTTGATCAGGGGAACGCTCAGGATTGGATCTGGGGATCTCCGCTTCACGATTCCCCGGTCTGGGGATGATGAAATAGGCGATCTTGTTGATTCATTCAACCGCATGACTCAAGCTCTTGCCAAGAGCCGCAAGGCTCTGAGCGAAAGAAAGCGCTATATCGAAACCATAATAAGCAATGTCGGGGCTGGCATAATCTCGACCGATGCCAGAGGACGCATCGATACATTCAATCCAACTGCTGAAAGAATACTCGCAGTCAAGGGTCGAAATGCTCGAGGCAGGGATGCGGGTCGCCTGCTTGCAAGAATTGGTGCCTCTGGGCTTGCAAGGGTGATCAGCGAAGTCAATGCAAAACGTGAGATAGTCGCCAAAGAAGTGACGATCACACGCAAGGACGGCAGGGTCGCAACCTTAAGGGCTGTTGCCTCGATTGTCAGAGGTCCCCGTGGTAAGCCGATGGGCACGGTCATGGTATTTGAGGATGTCACCGAACTCATACGATCGAAGCAGCTGATTGCCTGGAGTGAGATGGCACGCCAGGTTGCCCATGAGATAAAGAACCCGCTTACGCCGATGAAGCTTTCAGTCCAGCATCTCTTACAATGTCATCGTGACAGGGTTGGTGATTTTGATCGGATCCTCGAGCAAAGTGTTGCGACGATAGTTGAGCAAATTGAATCACTTAGGAGAATAGCTGTCGAGTTCTCGCAGTTCGCTCGAATGCCTGAACGGCGATTGGAGATGGCTGATGTCAATGCAATCCTCGAGGAGAGTATCAAGCAGTATGAGCAAACAGCCGGCGAGAAAGTCGAGATAAGAAAAATGCTGGACAGGGCGATTCCCACGCTGAGACTCGATAGGGATGAGATAAGGCGGGTCTTTCTTAACCTAATTGAGAATGCCATGCAGGCGATGCCCGGGGGCGGCACTCTTACTGTACGAACCTCACGATCGTGGGGGTCGAAGGTAGCAACTACCAAGGCATTCAGGATAAGCAGCCGCCCGCCAGGATCTGAGCCGCTGCGTGCCTCAATTGAGGTAAGTTTCACCGATACAGGTCTGGGTATCGATCCCGAAAACTCCGACAAGCTCTTTGAGCCGAACTTTTCGACCAAGACACAGGGTTCGGGACTGGGACTGGCTATCTGCAAGAACATCATCGACGGTTACGCAGGTGAGATTGTAATAGAAAGTACCCCGGGTGAGGGAACAATCGTAAGTGTAAGACTACCACTTCCTGAGAAAGCTATTTCTCAGCGCCACTCTCAAAAAACACGTAGTAGAAGGTCGCAACCCCATCCTCGATGACGAGTTCCAGCTGGTGTGCTCCATGTTGAGCATTCTGAACAATATGCAGCGGCACTGCATAGCGCATGGAGATAAACGGATGTCCAACTGCGTCGAAGCGAATGTCATTGCCCCAGGCTTCAGCGGGCAGATATGACCTGTCTTGCTTCACAGAGATTCGAGGGGGTTTGCCGGGTGGGAAATCTACGAGAAGCCAGACCGCCTTGCCACTATAAAGCACCCGGATGTGCCCTGAGGTATACGAACGATCGGGCTCGAATGTTGCACTTGCCTCGTCGACTCGCCATCTTCCATCAAGGAAGAGTACATCCCTGATTCTATCCCCCGGGTCAGTATAAGGCGTGAACTTACCGAAGGCTGATGAGTCACAATTGGCAATCCTGAGTTCATGATAGCCAAAATCGAGCCTGGGCGTGCTTTTCAAGAGCTTGATCTCAGGATTATCCTCTGGCTTAAGCGGCTTGAGGATGAAAGGCAGTATGGTGTTGGGCTTAAGGTCCTTGAGTAGATTCTGGATGGCCAGTTCGATTTCAGAAAAGGATCTCAGTCTCGATATTGAGAAAACAGGCTCCAGTCCCGGCTTCAGCAGTATGAATGTCGGAAGCTGTGTCAGATTGTAGGATTTATATACATCCCAATCCCAGTCCATTCCGATGGGAACTTTGAGGTTTGCACGCCCAATGGCTGTTGCTGCATTCTCCCATTTCTTGAGGGGTGCATATTGGGGACAGTGGATACCAATTACCTTAAGTCCATCATTCTCGTAGCGGCGATGCCATTCATTGATATAGGGATAGGCTGGGCGCGTGCTTATGTCGCCCGCATCAAAGAAGAAAAGCAGCACGGGCTGATTGGCAAAGTCAGCAAGATGAAGGCTATCGGCGAGCACGCACTTGCGGAGCAGGAAGTCAGGAGCCCGGGGGAGGCTGGGATCGGATTGATTTTCCGCAGCGAATGCGGACCAGACGGCCGCAGTTATGAGGAGTAATCCAATGGTGAATTGTCTCATCTTCATACAGCCTTATGCTAAGAGGGAAGGCAGTGCGTGTCAAGACCTACACTTCTGCATGTCTAACTCGAAATAGCGTCTCCTGATCCTGCCAATTTCAGGCCTCGGTCTCCAAGCCGCAGGACAATCTAGCTGGCGGTTCAATATTCCTCTTGACAACATCGTGGGTTGGTATTAATGGGATTGCGAAAACGCATTTGGTGCCTTCGTGGCACCGTCCGAGGGGGTGGGCAACGTGAAGTGTCACTTTCATCCCAAAGCTGATGCAGACGCCATCTGCTCTGTCTGCGGTGTGCCACTCTGCAAGGTCTGTCAGATCGAGGATGGTGAGATTTACTGTGAGGACTGCTACGCTGAGCAGCAGCAGCTTGAGGAAAGGCGTAATGACTTGGAATCCGAAGACTACATAGATATGGAACTGATGGATCTGTTGGACACCGAAGATGACCCTGGGCTCTTTTAGGCGATCCTAAGGCTTGGTCTTCAGGGTTCACCCGACCAGCAGCAAACTCAGAATACCCTCCAATCACAGGTTCGAACATTATCTTCAGTAGCATGCATGTCAGGGAACTTGTTTCTGGCGCTTGGTGTTTCAACCCCTGCTGGCGAATCCACGAGCCAGGTTGACTTAGTTCCGAACTTCAACTTATATTGAGATAGACTGCCTAAGGAGCACGACGCTTGCTAACGATGAGGAAACTGATTTTACCTGCCATTTTGCTGTTGCTTCTGAGTTTTTCGGCAGTTACCTTTGGTGACCCCGGTCCAGGGGAATTCACTATTGCACGCCTGAAGTACAGGGGTGGTGGCGATTGGTATACCGACCCGACATCACTGCCTAATCTGCTTGAGCAAGTGGAGCAGGTGCTTGGAGTGCAGACGGGCGAGGAAGTCCGTGTGAGCCCACTTGATGACCACCTCTTTACGTATCCTTTCGTTTACATCACTGGTCACGGCAAGGTGAAATTCTCAAATGAGGAAGCAGGAAGATTGCGTCTCTATCTGGAATCCGGTGGGTTTCTATGGGCAGACGACTGCTATGGGATGGACGAATACTTCCGACGGGAGATTCGCAAGGTCTTCCCTGACGATGAGCTGGTTGAGCTTCCCTTTGATCATGAGATATACCACATGGTCTATGATTTCGATTCAGGGCTTCCCAAAATTCATGAACATCACGGTGGTCCTCCACACGGCTATGGCATAGTCCATAATGGGAGGCTTGTGGTCTTCTACTCCTACAATACTGATATAGGTTGTGGGCTAGAGGACGCTGAGGTTCACCACGACCCACCCGAGAAGCGCGAGGCGGCGATGAGGATGGCAATCAACATAGTCGCTTACGCACTTACTCATTAGGGTAGGACAGATGGCTGTCAGATACGAACAAATCGACAAAGTCATCCTGCGACTCGGAAAGATAAGGTTGAAGAGTGTTGCTATTGCAGTCGCAAGTACTTTTGTGGTTGTGGCCTTGATTCTCGGGGTGGGTTGGATCCTTACAAGTCTTCTGGACTTGGGCCTGGGGCTCAGAGCGATTTATCTGAAAGCCATATCGATTACTCTTATGATTGCCTCAATAGCAGCTCTGGGCTACGGGTTGATACGTGTATTTTCAATTTCCCACTCGCTGAGAGCCTATGCCGCCCGAATAGCCGCTCTGGAGGAGATCGGACACGATTTTCTTACCGCTCTCGATCTTGCTGAGGTGGACATTGATCGGCTCGGTTACTCCCCAATTCTTATCAAGCGAGTTATTGATGACATAAACCGGAGGATCGAGCGTGCCCACGTGGGCCTCATTGCAAGGCAGAGAAAGCTTGTGATCTGCGCGATTCCGACAGTCAGCATCCTTATAGTCGGACTGCTTTGGATGAGCCTCGACAATGACAGCTTTTCATATTCAATGACGAGATACGGTTATTTCCTCGGTCTTGCAAATTCCGATGGAATGAAACTGTGCGTTGAACCTGGCAACTACTCGATGCTTGCGGGCGGGGATGTATCAATCCTGGCAGAGGTGGAAGGATATAGCCCGGGGCAAGCAGAGCTCCACATTCTTGCTGACCGATCAGAAACGGCTTTCCATATGGACCAGACCGATAGTGCAACAAAGGGGAAGCTCATCTTTGAAAGCACCTTGACCAGGATTGATAGAGATATGGATTACTTCGTTACATTTGGAGATAAGCGAAGCCCAATCTACAGGATTTCGGTTTATGAAAAGCCCAAGATCGTTGGAGGAGTGATCAGACTTATCTATCCCACTTATACAGGTCGTGGCGAACAGTTGCTTCCTGAGGGAATCTGGGACATCACTGCCCCCTATGGCACATCTGCCGAGTTCACGCTCAAGCCAAGCTGCAAGCCTGACAGCGCCTGGTTGATCTTGAGCGACGGGGCAGACACGACAAGGCGAGTGATGCTCGCTGAAGACAATGATTCGCTAACTGCCGCTATCAGGTTATTTGAAAACCTATCGTACACAGTTGAACTTGCAGTGAGTGCTTTCGAAGCGGAACCGCACGGCCCTCATTCGATAAGCGTCGTACCAGACGATCCGCCGTATGTTCGAATCGAGAGCCCTCAGGATGAGATGATGCTGGAGGCTGACATGATAGTTCCACTTTCCGCAGTCGCTGTCGATGACTACGGAATCTCGTCGATGCGGCTCTATTATGCAGCTCCTGCTGGAACCTCATCTATCGCTTTGGAATACCGGGGTACAACTCAGGCAAGAGCTGATATGGATTGGGATGTAAGCGATCTTAATCTGTTCCCGGGTGATGTCGTGGCCTACTGGCTTATCGTGGCTGATAATGATGCCCTTAGGGGCCCAAAATATGCCAGGAGTCATGTTCAGACCCTAAGGGTCCCTGCTATCCACGAAATCTATGCGTCCATTGAAAGTGAGCAGGAAGAGGATATCGGGGCGCTGGAAGAGGTGGCGGATGAAGCCACACAACTCAAGGATGAGATCGACAAGCTGATTGATGATATGAAGCGCAAATCTGATGTCGGGTGGGAGGAAGAGCAGGCTATCAAGCAGAACCTCATGAAGCACCAGGAGCTTCTCGATCGCCTCGAGAACATCTCCAGCTCACTTGACGAAACATTGAACCGGATGAGCCAGAATGAACTTATCACTTTCGAGATAATCGAGAAAATTGAAGAGATAAGGCAACTCATCAATGAGGTTGCAACGGAGGAGCTCCTCAAGGCCATTGAGCAGATGCAGCAGGCGCTCGAGCAGCTTTCACCTGAAGAGATAAGGCGGGCTATGGAAAACTTCAATATAAGTCAGGAGGAGCTACTGCAGCGTCTCGACAGAACAATCGAATTACTTAAGAAGATGAAGCTCCAGCAGAGGATGGAAGCGGTAGCGAACCTTGCCAAGCAGATTACTCAGGGGCAGAGTGAAATCAATCAAAAGCTGCAGGAAGGTGCAGATCTCAAGGAGACGGCGCTTGAGGAGCAGGGACTTGTGGACAAGACCGAGGCCCTTGAGCAGATGATGGACCAGCTGGCTGATCTTCTCAAGCAACAGGGCAATCCGCTTGAGGCGGAGGTTCGCAAGGCGGGTGACTTCTTGAGATCACAGGATATCAAGGGCTCGATGTCGATGGCTATGGCAGCAATGCAGGCAGGAGAGCAAAGTGAGGCTTCTGAGCAAGGCAAGCAGGCCGAAAGCAATATGGCGAAACTCTCAATGATGCTAGAATCAGCTCGTGCCAGCCTTATGGGAGAGGATAAGCGGGCCCTTATGGAAGCCCTTAAGGTCGCCATAAATGTTCTGAGGGACGTATCAGAGCGGCACGAGGAGGTGCTGGGGGAGATTGATGTGGTGAGTGATACATCACTGGTTGATTTAGCACGGCGTGAGATGGTTTACAAGGAAGCGCTCGATAAGGTGGCTGACCATATTTTCAAGGTTGCGCGCAAGAGCCTCTTCATTGGGCCTCGGCTTGGTGGGGCAGTTTTACAGATCTCAAAGCAACTTGAGGTTGCTTCGCAGACGCTTTCTCAGCACAGGCCTTCCCTTGCAAAACGGCAAGGAAGAGCGGCGCTTGGAATGATGAATCAGCTTGTGACTGCTCTGATGGATGCGATGGATCAGGCTGGAAGCTGTAATTCACCGAGTGGCCTGTGTGAGGTATTCAAGAATCTTGAGAACATGTGTGCCATGCAAATGGGCATAAATGCGGGCACCCGCCAGCTACAGGATATGGGGCAGGAAGGCTTATCCATGGAGATGCGAGCCCAGATGGCACGGCTTGCTGCTGAACAGGAAGCTGTCAGGAAGGGTATTGAGGATCTTGCAAGGGAAACACGTGGTCGAAGCGAGATACTGGGAAGACTGGATGATCTTGCTGAAGAGGCTCGCAAGGTGGTTGACGACCTTAAGCAGCAGCATGTAAGTGAAGAGACCATTCGGCGCCAGGAGCGGATTCTTACCAGATTGCTCAACGCCCAGAAATCTTTGCGAAGAAGGGATTATTCGAGACGGCGGAAATCCAGACCGGGCGGAGAATACGAGGTGGTCCCCCCGCCTGAGCTTTCTCTCGAGGAGCAACAGAGACAACTCCAGGACCTCATATACCGCAAGCGTGGATATTACCCACCTGAATATGAGGACTTGATAAGAGCATATCTTGAGGCGATAGCATCGCCAGAGGGCCGAAGATGATCAGAGGCATCTGTGCCATAGGCCTTGCATTGGCACTTGTTGTAACAAGTGTCGGTGCCGGGGCGACATCACGGGACAGGGACCAAGCACTTGCCATTGCAAGAAGGCTTCTTTCTGAGGGCAAGCAGGCAGAGGCCCTGGCGAGGCTTGAGGCCATCTATGAAAAGTCTCCTGATGATGCAGTGATTGTCAAGGTGTATGCCGACGTGCTTATCAAGGTGGAGAAATACGACAAGGCTGAGGAAATACTTACCTCCTATCTCAGGAGACACCCACAGGAATTCCGCTTGAAGGCAAATCTAGCCCTTGTCAACCTCCTTCAGGATGACTCAAAGCAGGCCGCGAGGATTCTCGACGAGATAATCGCAGCGGCTCCAAAGGAGGAGTGGCCATACAGCCTGGTCATGAACGTACTTTCAGAAGTCGATGACCATGATGGTATCCTTGAGGTCATCGGTAGAGCTCGCCGTGCGGTCGCAGATTCAACACTGTTCACTGATGAAGCGGTTCGCCTCTACGTAGATAGTGACCGTTTCAGGGAGGCAGTACATGAGTACTTGCTTCAATTTGCTTATGAAAAGCGAGCAGCCGAAAGAGTTGCCAATCGGATTCTTGATCTTTCAAGAGATGCCGAGGGGGAAGATCAGATTGTGGAAGAGCTCATTCGTGCAAAGCAACGCCATGATTTTGCGAAGATAGCTTATCAGGTGCTCTGGCAGTTATATCTTTCGAATGGTGACTGTGAGCAGGCATGGGCTGAGCTTGATTCGGGAGTCAGTCGCTTTCCTGAGCTTGCACGCCAATTGCCTTTGTTTGCCAGATCCGCAACTGAGAAGCATTGCTATAGGGTATGCGCTAAGGCCTATGGGCTCATTGCAAATCTTAAGCAGCTGGGGCTCAATGCTCCAGAGATACTTCTCGAGAAGGCCCGCTGTGAGTATATGGCTCACGATCTTGGCGCGGCTCTTGAAACCTACGCGAATATCGCTGAACGGTTCGAAGGGACACAGTGGGGTTGGAACGCTGTTGGCGCTCGAGCAAGGATTTACCAGCAGGCAGGTCGGTATGAGGAAGCGATAGCTGAAGCAAGTAAGATCATCGAAAACGCGCGCTCCGGTCGAGCTTTCGAGAGAGCAATTGCCATTAAGGGTGACTGCCTTATACACTTAGGTGACCTCGAAGAGGCTTTTGAAACCTATGATCTGGTCGAGCTCGAATGGGAAGGTGCGACAGCTCAGGAAGCCTTCTTCAATCTTGGTGAGATTAGGCTCTATCAAGGTGAGTTTGAAGAAGCCGGTTCTTACTACAACGTGGCTTTGAGGGAGTATCCTCAGGAGAACTTGGCCAATGATTGTATCGAGCGACTTATGTTACTCAAGACCTCCAAAGCCGGGGAAAGCTATCCACCTGAACTTAAGCGACTTGCAAGAGCTCTTCTGCTTGAGCGCCAGGGCAAGCTCGATGAGGCGATGCAAGTCTACATGAGTCTGAGCAACACAGTGATAATGCCGATAAAGGTGGAAAGCCTGAGGAGGGTCGCTGAGATCCATCGCAAGACGGGGCACCCCGAGTTGGCGATTGAGACCTACAGGTTCATTGGCGACAGCCTCGAGACCTATGTTGCACCCGCTGCCCTTGAAGCAATAGGTGACATATACGTTGAGCTTGGTGAGATTGAGAAGGCCAGAGGTGTTTATGAGAATCTCATCTTGCGTTTTCCTGAAAGCGTTGCTGCTGGTGAGGCAAGGAGGAAGATTGATCTCTTCAGGTCACGTCAATCAAGCGGTTCTTAGGACAATACTGACTGGGTTGATCGCGCTTGTCCTGGTTGGGGCTGCCTCCGCTGACCGCATTCTCATCTATATGGATCTGAATCAGACGGATCATCTTAAAGCCTACGGGCTCGCCTATTGGTGTCTGGAGCAGGGATTCAATGTTGAATGGTTACTGAACTATCGTGGTGGCTCATTCATGGTGGAGGCAAGGGATCTGGTTGCCAGGAAAGCGACCATCATGGGCGTCAGTTTCAGTGCGATTTCCGAAGGGGAGGCGGCGAAGATCTATCGGGCAATCGAGGATGAGAACATGGAGGTTGTGCTTCTTGAGAAGGCACCAGCGATAGCTGTCTATGTACCCCCCGATCGGGAACCATGGGACGATGCCGTTAGACTTGCCCTCGATTATGCAGAGGTGCCCTACGACGTTGTCTATGATGAGGAGGTGCTCGCAGGCAAACTCGATGAATACGATTGGCTCCATCTTCATCATGAGGACTTCACGGGCCAGTACGGTAAGTTCTATGCGAGCTATCACAACGCAGACTGGTACAAGCAACGTGTGGCAACGTCTGAAACATTAGCCCACAAGCTGGGTTTTGCCAAGGTCTCGGAACTCAAGAAGGCTGTTGCAAGGAAGATAAAGGACTATGTTGCCCGAGGAGGCTTTCTGTTTGCAATGTGCTCAGCGACCGATTCTTACGATATCGCCCTGGCTGCTGAGGATGTCGATATTGTTGATACGGTATTTGACGGCGATCCACCGGATCCAGACTATCAGGCGAAACTTGACTACTCGAAAACCCTGTGCTTTACTGGCTTTAAGGTGATACCCAATCCACTGGTGTATGAGTATTCTGATATCGATACGAGTCCGCGGGCTGCCCGACGTGGCAGGACCAATGACTATTTTACCCTATTTGAATTCTCTGCCAAGCACGATCCGATTCCAACGATGTTGACTCAGAATCATGTGTCGGTGATCCAGGGTTTCATGGGGCAGACGACTGGATTCGAAAAACGTTTGATAAAGAAGACGGTAACGATCCTCGCTGAAACCGAAGGCGAGGATGATGTGAAGTATGTCCACGGGGCATATGGGCGTGGCACATTTACTTTCTATGCGGGGCATGATCCTGAGGATTATCAGCATATGGTCGGGGATCCGCCTACAGATGTTGCACTTCATAAGAATTCACCAGGCTACAGACTGATTCTCAATAACATTCTTTTCCCGGCGGCTCGCAAAAAGGAGCAGAAAACCTGAGGAGTCTACCTTGAGATCTTCACCAGAGTGCATTCCCTGCTCGGTTAAGCAGGCGATACGAACAGCGAGAATTGCAGGTCTTGATGAGAGTCTGCAGATAGAGGTTGCACGGATGGCAATGGCTGCCTTGACCGATCTTGACCACGATCTCCCACCGGCTGTGCTTGCGACAAAGGCCATTCGCTCCAGCGAGCCCATCCTGAGAGGCATCGATCCGTTTGCCAGGATAAGATGGGAGACGACCGTCGAAGCGCTGGCAATGTATGAGCATATCAGGCCAAAAGTTGAGCGTGATCTTG
>JALGWB010000039.1 GCA_025774405.1 bacterium | reverse complement strand
ATACATAACAACTTCGATTATCTGCCGCTAACCTATACAGGGATGACAACGACGCCCGTGGTCACAACCATCCATGGCTTCTCTTCCCCTAAGATTCTGCCTGTTTACAAGAAATACAATGGGCGCACGTTCTATGTGGCGATAAGCAATGCCGACCGTAGCCCCGAGCTTGACTACATTGCGACCATCCACCACGGCATCGATATTTGTCAATTTACCTTCAAGCGTGATCCAGGGGATTATTTGCTTTTCTTCGGCAGAATCCATCATGACAAAGGTGCCAGGGAGGCGATTGAGATAGCGAAACGTGCTGGGATGAAACTCATCATCGCCGGAATAATCCAGGATGAAACTTACTTCGATGAACATGTTCGACCCCATGTCGATGGTGAAAGCATAGTCTATCTTGGCAGTGCAGGTCCTGAGAGAAGGGATGACCTGCTTGGCGGTGCCTATGCCTTGCTACATCCCATCAATTTCGAGGAGCCATTCGGGCTGTCCGTGGTTGAGGCGATGGCCTGTGGGACCCCAGTAATCGCCAGCAATCGCGGCAGCATGCCTGAGATCATAGAAGATGGTGAGACAGGTTTTCTCGTTTCAGGTGTTGACGAAGCGGTGGAGGCTGTGGGTAGAATTAGGCAGATCGACAGGCGCAGGTGTCGTCGCCTGGTAGAGGAAAGATTTACTGTCGATCGAATGGTCGAGCAGTATATCGAAGTCTATGAACGGATTGTAACAATGACGCAACGAGAAGATCATCGGCCCTGGGGCTTTTATGAGATTCTTTCTGATAAGCCTGACCATAAGGTTAAGCGTATAACCGTTCATCCTGGTCATCGCCTGAGCTATCAGCGCCATCGTCGTAGGTCAGAGCATTGGTATGTGCTTAAAGGCGAAGCTGTCGTCACACTTGATGATAAGGATTACAAGCTTGAGCCGGGGCAGGCTATTGATCTGCCTGCGGGGAGCTGGCATAGGGTGCGAAACGCTGGAAACACTGATCTCGTGTTGATCGAAGTTCAGACTGGCGACTATTTCGGCGAAGACGATATCGAGCGCATAGAAGACGACTATGGGAGAGTCGGCTAAGAGCGTTGTCGAGCGCTATGCCAAGAATCCGATTCTTACCAGGGCGGATGTTCCATATCCAGTTGAGACCGTCCACAATGCGGGTGTTGTGCGTTATGAGAATCGCTATATCATGCTTTTTCGGTCACACCTTCGCAATGGTCGGTCGATAATTGGTCTTGCCGAAAGCCAGAATGGTTTTGATTTCAAGGTGCGGCCTGAGCCCTTTCTTGTTCCAGGGACTGAGGAGCCCTTCCGCACTTACGAGGAATTTGGGGTTGAGGATCCTCGCATAATCGAACTCGATGGCTATTTCTACATCACCTACAGCGCATATTCGCGCTATGGAGTGCGAGTTGCGCTTGCGAGGACGAAGAGCTTCGAAACAGTTGAGCGAGTGGCTCTCATAACCGAGGCGGATCATCGCAATGTGGCCGTCTTTCCTGAGAAATTCGGGGGACTCTACGCAAGACTTGATCGACCACATTCACAAATGCATCCCTGGTCAATCTGGATATCCTATTCACCTGATCTTGTCCATTGGGGTAGATCTCAGGTTCTTATCACTCCACTTCGGTATCATTGGGATGAGCTCAAGATTGGTCCCGGCGCTCCACCAATAAGAACCGGGCATGGCTGGCTCAACATCTTCCACGGCGTGTTCAAGACGATGGACGGGGCAGTCTACCGGCTTGGAGTAGCTTTGCATGATCTCGGTGACCCATCGAAGGTCATAGGTGTGGCAGACGAGTGGATTCTCCAGCCTGAGGATCCATGGGAGGTGGCTGGCTACGTTCATAATGTGGTATTTACCTGTGGTGCCGTTGCCGAAGATGACGGCACGGTAAAGCTCTATTGGGGTGGGGCAGACTCCGTTGTCTGCGCAGGCACAACCAAAATCGACAATCTCATCCACCTCTGCACGCATCGGGGTCGGAGCCAAAAATGTGCATTCTAGGGGCGATGGCACGATCTTTGCTGCAATGCAGTTGCCATAACGCAATTGCCATGCCAACAGAGCAAATGTGCACATTTTTGGCTCCGACCCCTTTTGGGGGGATTTGCGGGTTTTAGCTGTGGCAGCGTCGAAATGGTTACCTGGTCCAATCATCGCACCAGCTGCTGCATCACACTAGGTGAGCCCTATTACCTTTTCTTCGCCACATGCCGAAGTATGGATTCGCTTGAGTCATGAATCAAGCCTAACTTGACGCTAATCGGCATACCTGTTAAACTCACCTCCACCATAGGGAGCGAGCGATGAGGAAAGTCACAGTTTACACACAGCCTGGCTGAGTCTTCTGTATGGGCGTGAAAGAGTTGCTTTCACAGAAGGGTATTGAATTCACTGAGATCGACATTTCCAAAGACAAGAGGGCTATCAAGCAGCTTGAGGAACTGGGCGTGATGACCACACCAGTAACATTGATCGACGGCGAGATGGTCATTGGACTTGATAAGCCCAAACTTGAAAAGCTCCTCGGCGGGTAGTTGATCCGTCGACAATGCGGACACGCAACGGGGCATCTTATCCAGCGGCATGATCTGGTAGCCTTACACATCAATGCAACATCACTACTCTTTGGCCCTCCAGATCCTGCGTTTACCTGTACTGGCAGCTGTGGTAGGTTCGGGTGATATGGGTGGCATCCCAAGATACTTCCACTTGTCAAAGGCACAATAGGAGGAAGGGAGATGGCTAGTGAGGAGGTTTTCTATTCAAAGTCTGAATCATTCATCTGGCGCATGCTGGAGGTCAATCCGGTCATTGCAACTGAAATGGGAGAGCATCGCTGGGATGGACGCTTTGGTGATAATAGCTTAGAAGCACTTGAGAATTTCAACAGGGAAATGCACCAGACACTCAAAGAGCTTGCTGCGCTGGATACATCGCATTTTGGCAAGCAGGCTCAGATTGACCGCAGCATAATGGTTCATCTTCTCAAGGATTTCATCCGCGATCACGAAGCCTTCGCCAGGCACCATCGTGATCCTGGCTACTATGTGAATCAGGTAATGACCGGTCTTTTCCTTCTAATTGTTAAGGAATTCGCACCCTTGCCCGAGCGTCTTGAGTCGCTACTCTCACGGCTTGGGGGTCTTGCAAGGGTGCTTGAAGACGGAAAGCGAAATCTGGTACCTTCACAGGTTCCCAAGATCTGGGCGGAGATTGCGCTCGATCAGGTAAAGCGCACGCCCTGGCTTTTGAGAAACCTCATTCCGTCAATTGCTGCCAGGGGTGCCCCGCAGCTTGTCGAGCACCTTGAGAAAGCAGGGCTTCGGGCTGCCGAAGCGGTCGATGACTTCAAGCAATTTCTCGAAGGGCAGATCCTGCCGAAGGCGTCTGGCGAGTTTGCTGCTGGAAGAGATCTTTTCAATGAGATGCTTTCCGAGAAACACATGGTTGACTATGACGCTGATGAACTCCTCAATACCGGCCTCCGCCTCTTTGATGAGACAAGGGTTGAAATGCAGCGGGTAGCTTCGAGCATTGATCCTAACAGGTCTGTTGAGGAGATAGTCGAGCAGGCCAAGCATGATCACCCTCATGCTCAAGATCTACTGGCAGCTTACGAACGGGCAGTTAAAGATGCACGACAATTCGTGACTGATCACGAAATAGTCACCATTCCCGAGAATGAATCGCTAAAGATCATCCCAACACCTGACTTCCTGCGTCCACTCCTTCCCTATGCAGCCTATCTTCCTCCTGGTATGCTTGAGGACAGGCAGGATGGTTTCTTCTTCGTCACCCCCATTGATGCTGACGCGCCACCCGATGTTCAAGAACAAAAACTCAGGGGGCATTACCACGCTGGCCTGCCCATTACAGCGCTGCATGAAGCCTATCCTGGTCATCACCTTCAGCTCGTGTGGGCTAACAGAAGTGGGAGTTTACCTCGCAGGATGGCATCCTTCCTGTCGAGTCTCTTCATAGAAGGGTGGGCATTCTATTGTGAAGAGCTCATGGAGGAGCTGGGTTATATTGCCAAACCTATCCAGAAGCTTGGGCGTCTTAAGGATCAACTCTGGCGAGCAGCGCGCATCATTCTTGATGTGAAACTCCATACAGGGCAGGTATCGCCGGAGGAGGCGGTTGACTTCCTTGTTGAGGAGTGCAAGCTTGAGCAACAGAATGCCATAGCTGAGGTTCGACGATATACGACTTCACCGACACAACCACAATCTTATCTTATGGGCAAACTGGCTATTCTTGAGATCATCGATGCCTATCGCGGTCAACGCGGTGAGCTAAGCTTGCGGGAGATCCATGATACTATCCTTGCATGCGGATCCCTGCCGCCACGGCTCATGCGAAGGTGCCTCCTCGACTGAGGAACTATCCGATTGGAGCTCATTGAGACTGATTTGATGCAGCCATGATACGGTCGCCGGACAGAAAGATCTTGCTGAATATCTCTTCGTTTCAGATCCTTGCAATGTTTCGGCGCGGGCTCTTCTACAGTTATCTTTCCATCTACCTTCGGTTCTTCCTTGGGCTCAGCGTCACGGAAACAACACTCTTCGCAACTCTTCCCATGATCCTCAATGTTGTCTTTCAGACATTTGTCTGGGGAGGGATATCAGACAGATATCAGAAGCGACGCACACTCATCATAATAGGCGAGATAACCGCTGCGATTGCCACAGTGCTTGTCTGGTTCCTGCATACCATACCGGTATCGCGCCACGCCGCTGGCTACGTCATTATAGTTGGACTTTCGGTTGCTGAGATATTCTGGTCAATGTCGAACGTTGCCTGGAGTGCCTTGATCTCAGATCTATACGTCGCCTATGAGCGAACTGCCGTTCAGGGAAGGCTTGCCAGCATCGGGGCTTTGGGACGCATAGTTGGAGTCTGGATCGGGGGACTGGCATATGATGGACTGGCAAGACGCTACGAAGGTTGGGGGTTCCATACAGGTTTACTTTTCTTCATCGCCTCAGCTGTGATGCTGGTTTCGACGATTCCGATGTTCTTTGTTCCAGAAGGTGGGATTGCTCGTGAAAAACCCGGCGTGAAGGTATCCAGGCCAGATGAAGGCACAACCTATTCTCGCAGGTTCTTACTGTTCCTTGTAGCGATGGTTCTCATCAACTTCGGGCGGAACAGCGTTGCCGTCACCAAAACCCAGTATCTTGTGCTCGACGACGGGTTCGATGTATCAAGCAGTCTCCTAAGCTACATTGTCAACATGCAATCGCTCGCCGCTCTTATAATGGGTTTTGTGGTTGCCAGGGTATCGAGGAGGATAGCCGACAGCACACTGATCGCTGGTGGCTCAGCCCTTGCCTGCCTCAATCTCTTGGGTTTTGCGCTTGCTCGAGGGCTCGGAGCCATCTTCGGAAGTAACTTTCTTGCAGGTGCATCAGATGTGGTGATCTACACATCTTCTTATACCTATGCTTCAAAGCTCATACCGCCAAGTCATCGAGGAAGACAATTCGCTCTTTACAATGCCACTTTCTTCTTGAGCTGGGGACTCGGCGCAACGATTGTCGCAGGTCCTTTGGTGGATGTGCTGATCGGTATTGGCAAATCCCAGGTTGTTGCTTACAGGATGTCGTTCCTTGCCGGGCTTGGCATGGTCATTGCTGGCATGCTTGTTTTTGCAGCCTGCCAGCGATGCAATGCGGGCAGTCCTCGGAATAGACGCTAAATCCTTAGCGCAACTTCACAATCTTGGCTGTTCCGATCCGTCGACCATTCACTCTCACGCTTACGAAGTAGATACCAGCCCCGGCAGGCTTGCCGTTACTCAAGAGCCCGTCCCATGTGAGACTATGACTGCCTTCACCGAGCTTTCCTCTGAAGATGGTTGCCACGCGCCGCCCTCTCGTGTCATAGACATCCGCTGCCACATCGTGAGCTTTGCCTGATGAGCCTTCAAGCAATAGCCTGACAGTCGCTTTTGAAACTGCGGGTAGAGGATATGACCCGAGGATCAAAGCCCTCCTGCCCTCGAACTGGTCCTTGACCGAGGCCTGGCATCCAGGATCAGGAATGCCATCGTTGTCAGTATCAACCGAGATTTCACAGAAATTATCAACGGTCGGCAGTGCAGCCGAGATATTGCTCGGAGCTGAGTCGCCTCCAAGCTCACCGTCAGGTTCAGGATCCCAGCAGACTGAGGCCACCACGCCGATCCTGGTTCCCGCAGGCACCTTGCCAGGACCCAAGCTGTAAAGAACATCCCATGGAATCGCAATCTCACTTCCACCATCGTAGCCGTAAGTGTGTTGTGGATCGAAAGCCATTATGGCTTGGGAGCTTATGTCCTCGCTTGTTGAGTCGCTCAGGAGGCGCCAGAGGGTTTGTGAATCCCAGGCGCCCTGATGCTGATAGGCCCCATATTGATAGTCGACCTTAAAGCCGGGCGCAGTGAAGGTAGCTCCTCTTTCCCAGTGATCGATATGTGTGAGATCGGTATAGCCGTTTGGACCATCAACATCTGTATCAAGATAGAGAATCCACGAATTACCCTGGACATGACCTCGGATGCCAAGATAGAGATAGGTTGAATCCCAGTCAACAAAGAGCACATTGATCTCATTGGTATCTCCTGGGGAGGTTCCATTCCATGCGGAATCCCACCAATCCTCAATCTTCTTGTGTGGGCAAACCCAGTCGGAATCGGGTAGGTAGCCGTCTATCTGAACTTTGGTCTCTGGTGCCATATCCACCGGAACGTCATCCTGGTTTGTAATTGTCGGGTTGGTATTGCCAACATCATCAGCCACCGAGCCTGCAGCAAGGAGGAGTTCAATTGGTCCGGTAAGGGCTTCAAGAGCTGCTGCTGTTGAGGCACTCAGATCGAAATCAAGCCGCTTGTTGGATCCAGTAGTTGTGAGAACATCCGATGTCGTAAGGGTCACATCGGCAATGCCATCATCATCGTCATCGAAGGCAAAGCCTGTGATCACAACTGAAGAGGCATCAACCGCTTCATCGAAATAGATCTTAAGATGGTCGGTTGATGTGTAGTATGTACCGTTGAGTGGCAGTGGGGGCATCCGATCAATGAGGCTGTCTCGCAGAGCCTCAAGCTCGGCGATATGACCAGTGCTGTCGGCAGGGCTTGTATATCCGCCGTAAATCCAGACCTCGAAAGGTGCATCACCGTAGAACTCGTCACCCTCAAGCAAGGTGGCAGCGAACTGGAAATTGTGAATAGCACCAGCCGTGCCTACTATCGTTGCAGCTGTCGCATCTGTGTTGGTGTTCTTTTGTCCGAAATAGCCGCCGCCATCGGGATCCCATACTCGCTCAAGTGCATGTCCTGCCCATGTGAGGTTAAGATTGTCAGGTGTGAATCCATTCTTTACGTAAACCCTCTCACCATCTGCCCGATACTGCACCTTAAGATAGGGATCACCGATCGTGAGGCTTACAGTCTTGGTCACAGCAGAGTGGACAATCCTGGCTTCAACCGTTGAGCCCGTTGCACTTACGATCTCAAACGAATAAAGGTCATGCTCACGATCTATGCCACCAACGCTCACATCCGATAGAGCTGCTACGTGATTGGTTTCATTGTAATCACCATCGGTGTCTGCCCAGTAAACATTGTCGTTCGAGACGACACTATAGACATAGTCACTTCCCTTGCAGAAGAGCCACTGAAGCTTGCCACCTATCGGATCAAAAACCGCAAGCAAACGGTCATTGTAGAGCACAAGTTCATTGACACCATCGTCCTCAAAGTCAGCAAGATAGGCTCCAGTTGAATCTGCATAGAGACCTGCGGCCCATCGGGCAGCTTCAGCATGGGCATTTGCAAAACGGATGTGATTGCTGTAATGATGTTGCCAGCCCGAGATCTGTCCCTCATCATGCCAGCCTGTCTCATGGAGATTGGTCAGCAGAACATACCATGCCATCTCGCTCAGGTTGTTCGAAGGAACGCTGAGGATCTTATTCACAGCATGGTTCCACTGGGTCCCATAATCCCACTTGGGCGTGTGCCCATCGAGATTTGAATCGCCTGTATAGCTTGCCCAATCACCATACCAGGAGTTGTTGCCGCCACCATATCCGTAGAACTCGCCAAGCAAACCATAGGTGCCATTTTGAAGCACGAGTGACTGGGTTGTGAAGCCAGGATCCTGAAGCACATCGGTTAGTTTCCAGACACCAACAGTGGCACTATTGTTGGCACATTGCTGGAGAAGCCAGATATAGTTGTTGAGGGCGTCGGGATTGCCTGCACCCTGCATGACTTCTGCAACTACCTCAGCATCGTTGGCGTAGATGATGATCTCATCTGATGTGCCAGCGAGGATGGTATTCCAGGCATCACCAGCATTCCAGTTGACCTGGCCAACGAAGTCATTATCGAGCGGCAGGACCTTGATGCTGCCACCCGAATACGAATAGGTGTAGATGTGATGGTCATCGAAGGGGCCATTCCGATAGCCGCAATGAACATAGTCATCGAGGATGACCGCCCAGACACCATTGTCCGTGAAATCATCGCCAATGTGGTCTATGACATGGGCAGATGCATCGATACCGTTGCCGTCATTGTCTGGATTCTCAACCCAGACTCTTTCGGGTACCCATGCCACTCTCGGTGTAAAGCCGTAAAAGGTCTGAACCATGTCTGTCTCAACACTCACCGCTTTGCCATTTATCTCATCACGCAGGAAAGGCATCATGTGTTGCCCCAGAGCTGATGTCAGAATCTCATAGCGACCTGCCGTGACTCCGGCGGCGAGCCAGTCATTGAAACCGGGATCATGCCACTCAGCAGCCGATATCAGCAATCCTCCTTGGTGCCAGTTGAGCGGAAGATCATAATAGTCGTGGGCAGCAAGAATCTCATCGGCACCATCGTCAGGATTGTTTGGATCACCATCGTAGGCTGCGTTTTCACCCCGCTCGCCTCTGAAGACATTGGTATAGGTCAGACCCTGGTTGAGATGGTGAACAAAGGCGACATTGTGGGTGTTGCTTATGGGCTCGTTCGAAGCAACGATGTCATCGAGGATCCTGCCATCAGCGGATGTGAATACATAGAAGCCAATGGGCGTGGCTTCAGCGTCGGCAATCTTCTTCGCCATCGCACTGTACGCTTGCGGTGCCTTCCCGGCTGCAAGGGCAGCTGCTTCAGCAAAACCTT
Organism: bacterium; assembly: GCA_025774405.1. Lineage (GTDB taxonomy): Bacteria > Arandabacterota > Arandabacteria > Arandabacterales > Arandabacteraceae > JALGWB01. The sequence continues at coordinate 1,951 of JALGWB010000039.1, read as the reverse complement.
CAGGCAGCCACATGCTCGCTTCAAGATTGCCCCACTGCCTTGATATGACCAGCTTTCTCAGCCGCTCAGTCGGGGAATCATTGAGGGCAGGATCAAGGATACGAGCCTGGAGTCTGTCACCATCGTTCTTGAATTCGAGAGCCCTATCCCACTCAATAGGTGCTTTGCCATCAATACCTTGAGGCAAGGCTCTCGATCCTCCCGGCATGTAGTCAAGCAACACGTAAATCTGGACACCTTCGGGGATCAGGGGAACGTCCTGAGATGTCCCGGTCGGGCGGAAGAGACTCAATCTCAGCGATAAACGGTCAACTTCCTGGTCAAAATAGAAAGCCATCAGGTCGCCGACGCCTTCCCTGCCAGTTGCCCCATCATAGACCGGGTCAAGAGCTTTGGCATTTATTGCCTGCCAGACCTTCGGATCACCTGCTATTTCAAGCCCAGGAGCTGCAGTCTCTGGAGGATTCCACCTGGCGAGGGTGAGGCCAACGGGTCCAATGGCAAGCATGGCGCCGATTGTAAGCAGCCTAACCCACCTTTGTAGCGAAAACATACTCTTCTCCTTTGGTTTCGTCAATTCAGATATGACGGTCAACATAAGTTTAACATAAAATCGATCCTGTGTAAATCGCACACATCCTCGGTCAGCGAAGGAGATCGATTTGGTAGCCTCTGTTATGATATAATGGATTAATGACGCAAAGGAAGGATTTCTCTGGTGACGTTGGATGGAGGATTTACATGGATCTGAGGAAATGGGTAATTGCTGCCGCGTTCATCATTTGCAGTGCAGCAGGCGTCTACGGGGCTGGAGAGAGAAGTCTGGTTGCGGTGACGAATCCGGAGCCCTCAACTGGCCGCCTGCTGGTTGAGAGAGGTGTAATGGTCGTCCGCGACATGCAGCGCTACCTTCTTGTGGTGGCAACCGAGCGTGATCTTGAAACCCTCGACCAGCTTGGTCTCGATTGGGAAATGCTCGATGCCTCAATTGAGGGTAAGACCTATTATACGGTCGGTGTAGGCGAACGTGTTCCCCTTGATGAGGTGGCAGCCTTCGGGCGCATTTTGCGTTTTGATGGGCTTGAAGCTGTCGTTGAGACACCTCCAGAGGGAGCGGGAAAGATTGCAAGCCTTGGGCTTGACATTGCCAGGGTTTTTATACGGCCTATTCGCTTTCGGGCTGAGAGGCAGCCGTTACTCAAAGCATTTGCTCTCCAGGCTGACCCTGAGATCCAGGCAATGGTAGATTCGGTATCAGCAGCGCTTGTTGACAGTTATGTCCAGCGCCTTCAGGACTTTGTTACAAGATATGCTTCGCATGACAGTTGCCAGGCTGCTGCCAATTGGATCAGGGCCAAATTCGAATCATTCGGCATTGATAGTGTTTTCTTCCATCATTACAGCAGTACTTACAAGGACAATGTAGTAGCTGTTCTGCCAGGTGTTGCCAACCATGACAGGATCGTGGTGATTGGTGCCCACTATGACTCTTACTCATCGAATCCCGACTATTGTCCTGGTGCTGATGACAATGCCTCAGGCACAGCCTGCGTACTCGAGTGTGCCCGTATCCTCAGCCAGCATGAGTTCAACTACACCATCAAGTTTATAACCTTTGGGGCTGAAGAGATGGGTCTGATAGGAAGTGAAGCCTATGCGAGTGAGGCGGCTGCAAGGGGCGACGACATAATCGGCATGATCGGTGTTGACATGATTGGCTATCTTGCCTCCGGCGATGCCATGGATCTTGACATTGTTGACAATGCAAGTTCGCAGTGGATGCAGGATCTGGCCTTTGATGTAGCTGCCACGTATGTGCCTGGCTTCAATACGGTTGACGGCTATCTGCCAGCAGGTGCAAGCAGCGACCATGCATCATTCTGGGCACATGGCTACGATGCCATTCTCTTCTTTGAAGACAGTGATTCCTATAGCCCCTACATCCATACCT
>JALGWB010000390.1 GCA_025774405.1 bacterium | reverse complement strand
CGGGCATTGCAGTGCTCGGTAGTTGGGCCGATGATTTCAAGCACCGCGACATCCACACCACGCCGAGTATCATCAGGCCTGATGCTGGACAAAGTGCGATAAGGGGCAATTTCGGTGAGGATTCGACTGCGGTTTTGGATGGGTTCATTGTGGCCGGCGGCGAGGCCACCTTCGGTGGAGCAATTGCCTTGCGAAATGGATCCTCTCCAAAGCTTACCAACCTCATATTGGATTCAAATAGAGCAACCTACGGCGGTGCCATAGCCTGCCATGCATCCTCACCCGTGATAAGAAACGTGCTCATCATCAACAATAATGCGGCTGAAACAGGCGGTGGCATCCATTGCATGAAAGGTTCATCCCCTCTCATCTCGCATGTAACCTTCTACGGGAATCGGGCCAAGTACGGCGGTGCGATCTTTGCCAAGGTGGGCTCATGCCCCTTCATTGAAAAATCAATAATAGCGAATCAACCTGAAGGAGGTGCGATCTACTGCTCGGACCTTTCATCAAAGCCTATCATCGGATGCTCAGTTCTTTGGCAGAACCACCCTTCTGACTATGGCGGTGATGCCGATAAGACTATGCTGCTTAAGGATGTCTACAGTGAAGATCCGAAACTGATCGCCCCAGGCAGTGGCAACTTCGCTGTCGAGGATAATTCACCAGCGCTTACTAAGAGTTGTGGTAAGATGGGCTCCCGTATAACTTCGGTTGGCAGATAGTGATCCCAGCCGGAAGGCTGACTTTACGAAAGTGCCAACAAGACTATCAAACTCCTTTGAGGATTTCTGTAGAGTATGTGAAGCTCTCAGTGGGGAGAAGAGCAAGAAGAAGCGCGCTGAGATAGTTGCCAATTATCTCAGGTCGCTACCGCTCGACGACGTAAAGGTCGCTGCAAGATTCTTGCTCGGCCGGGCACTGCCGGTCCGCAAGCGGATCAACTCTTGTTGATGCTGTCAGCGCGGTCGCGGCGATTTCACCCGAAGAAATAAATAAAGCCTTTGGCGACTCAGTGGACTTCGGCGAAGCCATCGCAAATATGATGGCATCCCACCAAAGTAACCGCTCACATTTGCATCTCAAAGATGTGCAGGATACCTTCGCCAGGATTGAACATGAAAAGGGTGAGGGCTCGGCTTATCGTAGAAAAGCACTCCTGATTGGCCTCCTCTCCAATGCCAGCCCTATCGAGGCAAAGTGGATTTCCAAGATAATCACATCGGAAATGCGCCACGGGGTCAATCTTGGGATCTTCATTGATGCGCTTGCTCTCCTCACGGACGAAACCAGAGCCAATGTCGAGACAGCACTAATGTTGCTCGGTGACCCTGACGAACTCGCCTACGGCATGATGCGATATGGTCGTCAATTCACCAGTCGCCTATCACCGACCGTATTCAAACCATTACGTCCAATGCTCGCTGAACAAGCGCCGGATCCCAAGTATGCTTTCGAGACCTGGGCTGGGAATTTGATTGCCGAGATAAAACTTGACGGCTTGAGAGCCCAGGTACATAAGCGGAGCAACGATATCAAGATTTTCTCCCGGTCACTTAGAGATATAACGGAGCATCTACCCGAGATTGTGGCAAAATGCAGGCAGACGATCTCAGCATATGAGGTTATCCTCGACGGAGAGGTTATTGCAACTGACCAGGATGATAAGCCATTACCCTTTCAGACACTTTCCAAGCGCATTACCGCCGAGGCCTTGCCACGGGGATTGGTCGAAGCTTTCTCCTCAAGATCTATCTCTTTGATGTCCTTTTAGTCGATGGTGAACCTGTCTATCGCCTACCCTTGGACCAGCGCCGAACCATCCTTCAGAGGATAACAGGCAGCGAGCTCATTGTACCTTACGTGCAGAATCCCACATTTGCCAAGCTCCAGGCCTTCTACCGGGCGGCAGTGGATGAAGGCCACGAGGGTGTCATCGTTAAACACACCGATAGTCCCTATCGACCTGGTTCAAGGGGTAAGCACTGGCTTAAGGTCAAGAAGAAAATCACGCTTGACCTCGTAATAATAGCCGCAGAATATGGCTACGGCAGGCGCCATGGCTGGCTCAGCAATTATCTGCTCGCTGTGCGCGACGAAA